>CAZEZE010000101.1:0-6877 GCA_964516445.1 uncultured Chitinophaga sp.
CCAAACAACCCATCTCCTCACTCGGGTACGGTTTTATCGACAAGAAATATATACCGAAAGGAAAAGATGAATATTACCTGCGCAACCTGCAAAACAGGAGCGGTATCCGTTACCGTAAACTGACGGCTGGGGAAATAAAAACACTGCAACGGAATGACAACAGTTCAGACAACTGGAACAACGTGCAGGTATCGGATGCATTTGACCCGAAGCTGGTTAAGAATTGTTCCTTCTTCGGACTCGTACGCATCGGCCGGCTGGAACCCTGGTTCCACGAGTTTAATAACCTGCGCATGCCGGTAGGACTTTACAACAGCACCATTATCAGTTGCGATATTGGTAATAATAATGTTATCGACAATGTGAATTTCATGAGTCATTATATCACAGGTGATGATGTGATGCTGGTGAACATTAACGAGCTGGCCACGACCGATCATTCCAAATTCGGTAACGGGGTTGTTAAAGAAGGGGAAAAGGAATCTGTTCGTATCTGGCTGGAAATTTGCAATGAAAATGCAGGCCGCAGTATACTTCCCTTTACCGGGATGAAAGCCGCCGATGCCTGGCTCTGGTCAAAGTACCGGGATGATGAAAAACTGCTGCAGCGTTTTAAAGAATTCACCGATGCCAAGTATGATACCCGCCGCGGTTATTACGGAAAGATCGGCGACCGCACCGTGATCAAGAACAGCCGGATCATCAAGGACACCTGGATCGGCAGCGATGCCTATATCAAGGGCGCCAATAAACTGAAGAACCTTACCATTAATTCAGACCCGGAAGCCAAATCACAGATCGGTGAGGGCTGCGAGCTGGTAAATGGTATCATCGGCTATGGCTGCCGCCTTTTCTACGGGGTAAAGGCTGTACGCTTTGTGATGGGTGCCAACTCGCAATTGAAATACGGAGCCCGCCTTATCAACTCTTACCTGGGCGACAATTCCACTATCTCCTGTTGCGAAGTACTGAACTCACTGATCTTCCCGGCGCATGAACAGCACCACAACAATTCATTTCTCTGCGCCGCTACGGTGCTGGGTCAGAGCAATATGGCGGCGGGTGCAACCATTGGTTCCAACCATAATTCAAGGGGTGCTGATGGCGAGATCATCGCAGGCCGCGGTTTCTGGCCGGGGCTCTGCGTCAGCCTTAAACACAATTCAAAATTTGCCAGTTTCACCCTGATCGCCAAAGGCGATTTCCCTGCA
This sequence comes from uncultured Chitinophaga sp., assembly GCA_964516445.1. Lineage (GTDB taxonomy): Bacteria > Bacteroidota > Bacteroidia > Chitinophagales > Chitinophagaceae > JJ008. Next base: position 1,212 of record CAZEZE010000101.1, read on the forward strand.
GAACTTAATATACCCATCCCTTTTTCCCTTATCAGTAATGATGTTGCCCGTGACAGGCTGTTGGTAGTACCCGGATATTGGTTTATGTATAATATGTATGCACTGGCCAGGAATGTGACCAAGTACATCAGCCGCGACAGGAGGATCGATCAATCCATCGGGATCGAATACGATTACCTCGCGCCTGATAGCGTGAATGAGATCTTTGATGCGCTCAACCTGCTCAAGCGTACAGCAGCGCTGGCTATGGCCAAACACAATAAGAGAAAGATCCCGGAAAAAGATCTGGCCCGGACAGGTGAATTACTACTGCAAAATAATGCGGAAGAGGTCAATGAACTGGAAATACTGGCTGCCGGGTTCGAGAACAGCCAGCGAAAGGTGGTGCTGCAAAAAGTACCCGAAGCCTACCGCCTGTTCCGGTCGTTGGTCATTTATTATGGTGCAGCAGAGCTGATGAAGTTCATTGATAAACGAAAGATCAGTTCCTGGGCACAACTGAAGCAATTACTTCCCTCCAAACCCGTAAGAACAAAATGGAGGAATACCGGCGGGTTACTGATGCCTGAAGCAGCCGTTAAAACACTGCTGCGGAATATCCGAAACGGCCGGATCGGCAACTGGGATGAGGTACATGATTATTACCGGAAGAAAAGCGGTTCCTACGATACAGATAAATTTTATCATGCCTGGGCCTCCCTGCTGGAGATCCTGAAAGTTAGTCCTGCCCGTTTCACCAAAAAGCTGTTGGTACAGGTACTGGAGCAGGCGGTGGATACAAGGGAGTGGATCACCCGGAATATTCTTGCATCACGGGCAAAGGATTACAGCAATCCATTCCGGCAGATGGTTTATGAAAATGCGGATGAGATGGAAAAAGTAATGGGTAAACTAAGTGAAAACAGCTTTATCCTCCGGCAGCAGGAAGAAACGGATCATTTCCGTAACAACGTGAATGATATCCTGCAGCGCTTCGAAAAATAATCTCCCGCGAAAGCATGGGGCCGGGTAAGCCGGTTCCGGTTAGTACACAATCACTTCTGTTTATACTTGCTGAAAGGGTAATAAGTGGCCGCGAACCCTGCCTGGTGACAGAGGGTATAATACAACAGGTCAAGAAGGTATTGCTTGAATGGTTTTTTCCCCTCCCCTATCTTGATCACTATGGCCGATCCCCAGGCCAGTTTATTGATGAAATTGTTCAGGTGATACTGGTCTGTGAGCATGACAAGCGCGGTCGTTGAAAGGAAAAATTTCGGCCCTTGCCGGGAGTCATTATTCTTGTATTTGTTCTTATAGCTGATGGCGGGATTCATCCATTGCGGATTGGCTTTCGGGAACTGTCTTTTGAATTCTTTCCAGTGAAATTGAAGGGTCTCATTAAATCCTTTGGACGCCCCCGCGATAAATACCATACCGCCGGTCCATACATGATTGTTCGTGATCTTCCAGCGGGAAGATTGCAGTACTACCTCTTTCTTTTTGTCTTTTGGCGGGGTGGGCGCCGCGGCCAGTGAAAACCCGGTAGTTACCGGTTCAGGTTCAGCGCGTACAGTTTGGGCATTGCCGGTGGTGGCGACCAGCACAAATGCCAGTAAAATGCTTGTTTTCATATTACAGTTGGTTGGTAAACAGTGGAGGCTGTTCAGGAGGAAACCGGATAAGTGCAGGACAGGCTCCGTACTTACATTTCAGTACGTATGCATTGTCGCAATGTCTTTTTGATAAGAGATTGGAGGGCTTCCAGGAAGAAATTGATTTCGGGTACGGCTTGAAGCCTGTTGGAACGGACAGCCAAATTAATCAGCAGTTCCAACTATTGCAAGTTATCACCGGAAAAAATTTCGGTCTCGTAGAAATACGCATACAGGAAAAAAAGGATCATTTCTTTTTATCCGGGAAGCTTAGTTTCCGGTTGTTTTTAAGTGTATCCGTTTTAGGATGTAAACTGCCCGGTTCCGGCCCGCGGGTATCGGCTTCTTCCATACTGTCAATATAATAGAATACTTCCCTTCCACTGTCAACTTTTTCAGTGTCCGGCTTGGTTTCGGCGCTGTTACCGCAGCCCCACAACAGCAGGACTAATAACGGGAACGACAATAGTTTTCTGTATGTGCTGGTCATTTGGAGTAACCAGTAAGTTAAACTTTTTATTTTTTCCGGAAAAATATCCGCACCGGCACACCGCTGAGTTCAAAATTTTCCCGCAATTTATTTTCCAGGTAATTCTTATACGGCAGTTTGATGTCATCCGGGAAATTGCAAAAGAAGGCAAAAGAAGGAACGGCCACAGGCAACTGGGTTACGTATTTTATTTTAACCGGGTGCCCCCGTACCACCGGCGGATGATAACTCTCAATGGCTTTCAGAATGATATCATTCAGTTGAGAGGTAGGTATCTTTCGTTGCCGGTTCCCGTACACTTCAAGCGCCGTTTCAATAGCTTTGAAGATCCTTGTCTTTTCCTTTGCTGAAATGAAAAGGATGGGGACATCGGAGAAGGGCGCCAGTTTTTGCCTGAGCTCTTTCTCAAACTCATTCGCGGTATTGGTTTCCTTCGACACGAGGTCCCATTTATTCACCAGCAGAACGATCCCCTTCCCTTTGCGGGCCGCGAGGCTGAAGATATTGATATCCTGCGCTGTCATCCCTTTGGTAGCATCGATAAGCAGCAGGCAGATATCTGCTTCATCCATTGCCTTGATAGCGCGTATGACGGAATAGAATTCCAGGTCCTCATGCACTTTGCTCTTGCGCCGGATACCGGCCGTATCGATCAGGATGAATTCTTTCTGGAAAAGGTTATAATGGGTGTGAATGGTATCCCTGGTAGTGCCCGCGATATCACTCACAATGGTTCGTTCCTGTCCCGTCAGCGCATTCAGCAGGGAAGATTTGCCGGTATTGGGCTGGCCGATGATGGCGAATTTGGGCAACTCCGCCATTTCCCGGGTTGCTTCCGAAGCATCCTCCGTGATCAGTTCCGCGATAGCGTCGAGCAATTCACCGGTACCGCTTCCGCTGGCCGCAGCGATAAAAAAAACATTCTTGAATCCGAGGCTGTAAAATTCGTTGGCCTCGAGCATGCGCTCGTTATTGTCCACCTTGTTCACGGTCAGGAAAACCGGTTTGGTGCTTTTGCGCAAGACGGAAGCCATGGAATCATCCAGGTCGGTGATGCCGGTCGCTGCATCCACCATAAAAATAATGGCATGGGCCTCTTCCACCGCCACCAGCACCTGCTTGGCGATCTCTCTTTCAAACACATCATCACTCCCTGCCACAAACCCACCGGTATCAATGACGTTGAAAACCTTCCCGTTCCAGTCAGTCACACCGTACTGGCGGTCACGGGTCACACCGCTTACATCATCCACGATGGCTTTGCGCTGCTCGAGCAAGCGGTTGAAGAGTGTGCTTTTCCCTACGTTCGGTCTTCCGACTATGGCGACTGTAAATGACATAATTTTTCAGAAATTGCAAGAAACAAGATACAAGAACCAAATAAATTAAAATGACCAGAAGAAAAAATCAAAAATGAGGACTCCGGTTTAAACATTCTATTCTCCAATGAGCGGGCTTTTTTGATTTCTTATTTTTAATTTCTTTTTGGATTTTTTATTTTTTATTTATTTGGTGCTTGCGATTTGGTTCTTGTGATTTAATAACCGTATTCTTTCAACTGCATCTCATTCTCCCTCCACTTCGGCTTCACTTTCACAAAAAGTTCGAGAAAAACTTTTTGCCCGATAAAGGCTTCGATATCTTTCCGTGCATGGGTGCCGATCTTTTTGATCATCGAACCTTTTTCTCCGATCAGGATGGCCTTTTGTGTTTCCCGGTGAACGATGATATCGGCCACGATCTTTACCAGGGTTTCCTTTTCCTGGTATTCCCTGATCAGCACGGCTGCATGATAAGGTATCTCGTCCTGGGCCAGGTCGTAGATCTTTTCCCGGATCAGCTCGCTGACAAAAAAACGGGTGTTCAGGTCGCTGATATCATCTCCTTCAAAAAAAGGTTCTCCTTCAGGAAGGAATTCCAGGAGGGTATTGATCAGTTTCTTTTTGTTGATCCCGGACGTAGCCGAGATCGTTATCACTTTTTTACAATACGGTTTGGCTGAAAAAAAATCCACCGCTTCTTTGATCTTTTCCTCGCTCGCCAGGTCGATCTTATTGATCGCTACAACGGCCGGCACTTTCAGTCTCAGGGCCGAGAATATGGCATCGCATTCCTCCCAGTTCTCTTTCACATCCACCAGCAACAGCGCCAGGTCCGCGTCTTCGAGGGCACTCTTCACCGCCTGCATCATCTTTTCATGCAGTTTGTACCGGGGTTCAATGATCCCGGGAGTGTCTGAAAAGATCACCTGGTAGTCCTTTTCCGTGAGAATGCCTTTGATCCGGTGACGGGTAGTCTGCACTTTCGGTGAAACAATGGCCAGTTTCTCCCCCATCAGCGCGTTCAAAAGGGTGCTTTTGCCCGCGTTGGGCCTCCCGAATATGTTAACAAAACCGGATTTCATTAATGAGCTGCAAAATTGCACAAAAAAACCGGGCTAACCCGGTTTAATACAATTATTTACCAATATCGTTACTGCCGTGTGAAAACGATGGTTATTTTATCGCCCGCTACAAAAAAATCTGACATCGACACGGTGAGGGTCGTACAGTTAAAATTATCCACATTGGCCGGGTCCCCGTCTATTGTTACCGTATTCCCGCTGAGCGACCAGGTACCATTGTCACTGTTAGAAGGCGTACAAACGATCCCGGCATCGGTGAACACATAGGTTCCGTTGGCATTAAAGGAAAATACATCGTCTCTTTCACAGGGGTCGGTGTACAAACTGGTGTAATAATCCACTTCAGCAGAAGCAGGAGTGGCTTTGTACCGGACGGCAGTGATCCGGTGATTTCCGGAAACAGCACTGGCGCTCAGGGTACAATCTTCATCTTTGTTTTTGTTACAGGAAACAAATAAGGCTACTACCAGGCAGGATGCAAGGATTTTTTTCATAAAATTGATTTAGGTTATTTGTCGAATGACAGAACAAGTTAATGAATAAAAAATTGCGGGGCAAGAGGTTTTACTGCCAGTAAAAACTACCGTTTTGATTGACTTTATTTAGCGAAGCTGCGAGACTGGAAGTCGCATTGAGCAATTGGAGGAGTTGTCCTGCGAGACTGGAAGTCTCGTATAGCGCTTCTATTTACCTTCTCCAATTGCCGGAGGCAATAAAATAAAACTGCGGGACTAAAAGTCCCGCAGTACTTGTTGCGAAGGGAGGGATCGAACCTCCGTCCGCCAGCCGGCGGATATGAGCCCATTTTCATGGCTTCCCAATAAGTTGCCAAATCCACTCCCTGCCTTTTGCGGATTTTAATTCTTTCTCCCTTTGCATGGCTGCAGCTTTATTCTCAAACTTCTCCTGGTGAACAAGAGTCCATGGTCGGAATTTTATGGTCCAACCCTTTTGTGCAAGCTTGTTATGAGACTCTAATCGCTTCTCCAGGTCACTGGTATAACCTATGTATATTTTCCCGAATTGCCGGCTATATAACACATAAACTATATACATAAAAAAAGCCGCTTTGAAAGCGGCCAAGTTGCGAAGGGAGGGATCGAACCTCCGTCCGCCAGCCGGCGGATATGAGCCCATT
>CAZEZE010000101.1:6977-8581 GCA_964516445.1 uncultured Chitinophaga sp.
TAAAAAAAGCCGCTTTGAAAGCGGCCAAGTTGCGAAGGGAGGGATCGAACCTCCGACCTACGGGTTATGAGCCCGTCGAGCTACCGCTGCTCTACTTCGCGATGTTGAGCGGCAAAGATAAGCTTATCCGCCTTTGCCACCAAAGAAAAAACGCCCCGTTCCGGCAAGCGGGACGAAGCGTTCCTCATGACTATACCCTTTATATGAAGACTATCCTTTCGATACGCTGCTGGAACCGCTGCTCCGTAATTCACGGATAACTGCGTCGCCCTTATAGCGAACATCACTGGCGCCGCTGGCATTGGCGGAAAGTTCCTTGTTTACTGTGACCTTGATATCGCTGGCGCCGCTGGCTCTTGCATTGCAGGTTTCAGTAATAAAATCATATCCTTTGAAACCACTGGCCCCGCTGGCATCAACAGATAATTGCATGGCTTTTCCGCTGACGGTGATATCCGAGGCCCCGCTGAGATCAATGGTCAGTTTATTCACCTCCAGTTTCCCCTTCAGATCACTGGCGCCAGACTGGTCGATACTTAAATTATCGGCCTTAAGCGTTCCGGTGATCATGACATCACAGGCACCGCTGACCTTCAAAAGGTCGATCTGTTTAAATGAAATATAGGCTTTGAGTTTCTTATTACCGCTGTTCCAGCTAAGCCCTTTGCTGTCATAACCGATATAGAGGATACCGGCTTTCACTTCCACCCTGATACGTTCACGGTATTTATCTTCCGTAGCACTTACGGCCACCGCTTCCTCCCCGCCCTGGCTCAGGTACACATCAAAGGCACTCGACACATTGATGCCATGAAAATCCTTCGCCTCGCGCACCACCGCGTTGGGATCGTTCACCTGCTGCGCCGATAACAGGGTACCTATGAATAACGTCAATGCGATCAATTGTAATTTTTTCATTTTTATTTGGTATTTATAATTTTTTCATTCAACCTGTAGAGACAGGGCATGCCCTGTCTCTACAGCATGCACTGTCTCTACAGGTTTTTTGGGGTTGTTAAATTTTTGATACTGTTCCGCCGGTGTTGGTCCTGATCTCCCGGATGCCCGCACTTCCTTTGTATTTTACACTGCCGCCTGTGCTGGCCTTAACCTGTAGTTCTTTTTCCGCGTTCACGCTAACCCTGGCACCTGTTGAAACCCTTACATCGCAGGTTGTAGTGCTCAGTTCATCACCGGAGAATTTGCTACCGGTACTGCCTTCCACCTCCAATTTTCCGGTCTTGCCCGAAAGGGTCACTTTAGAGCCGGTATTCTGGTCCAGTTTAAGGGAGCCTGCATCAACCATACCCTCGATCTCCGCACCGGTATTGGCTTTCATATCCAGTGAACCCGCCTCCAATACGCCTTCGATCTTCACTTCAGCACCTGTGGTGGCATAAAGTTTATCGAGGGATTTGTAGGATACCCATGCTTTCAGACCCTTGGTCTCATTTTTTTTGTTGATCGAACCTGTTTTAGTTTCATAATGGATCTTCAGGATCCCGTTCTCCACCCTGGTTTCGATCTTATCCCGGTATTCCGTGGTAGCAGCGCTTACCGCTACTTCTTCCGTGTTTCCCCGGGTGAGGGTAAGTTCAATACCC
>CAZEZE010000102.1:0-8571 GCA_964516445.1 uncultured Chitinophaga sp.
CGAGGCTGCCCCCCTTGTCACCCCGGGTTTGCCCATGCCCGGCAAAGAACAGGAAGAGCTGGTCGTTGGAACCATAATTTTTGGTATCCCTGAATTCGCTGAGTGTGGTCTCGATCTTATCCAGTGTCGGGTTCTTTACAATGGTCACGTCAAACCCAAATTCTTCTTTCAGCAGCTTCCCCATGGTCTCCACGTCGTGAATCGGATTCGACAGTTTTTCAAATCCCGGGTCGTTGTAAATGTCCGTCGCAAACAATAAGGCGTAATTCTTTTGGGGACCGCTGGCTACCTCTGTGCTTTTCTCGGTTTTACTGATGATATCGGTTCCCCTTGTGGCAAGCGGCGCTGCGTCGGTCCTTACCGGACTTGCGGATTTGTTTTCATATAATAGAAAATCCTTACCAAAACTGAAAGAGAGCACCGGGAAATAATACTGCCCCCGTCCAAGGGTAAAGGAGGCCTTGTCTACAAAATCCTTGGCGGAGAACTTATCGTTTTTCTGCAATTCATCCAGGGTGCTGACCAATTGTGTGGTAAAGAGGGAGACCCCGTTATCCTGCAGCGGGGTTTCCGTACCGGGAGAGAGATAGATCACTTCCGGAGCATTCCGGCCTACATTGATATAACGGGTGGTGATCAGGGAAAGCAGGGGAGCGGAGGGCTGGTCGGTAATGATCATTTTTTTATGCGCGTATACAAAATCGAGGTTGTTCATGAAATCGGAAATAGCGATCCTTCCCTGAACGGTATCTTTTTCGTTGAAGTTGATATACGATCCGTTATCGTCCGTTGTTACGGACCCTGCATAGTAAAAAATGAAAATATCTTCCGGTTTGGATTTTCTTCTTACCTCTTCCAGTAACCCGGTCAGTTTATCACGGGTAAGCTGGCCGCCTTTCAGTTGTTTGGTAAATCCATCCGTGTTTTCTTTTTTCAGGTTGCTGAAACGGGAATAGAAAAAATCAGCGGCCCGTTCAGCGGCCTTGCCCGTTCCGTTGATCACAACAAGGTGCAGGGCGGGATTGGCAAAGAGTTCGGTTACTTTCTCAGCCTCAGCCTCATACAGCATTTTATAATGTTCGGATTCTTCTTTCTTGCCGGCGGTCAATGAAAGGTTGTACAGCCTCTCATAATCGCTGACCAGGAAATCATTATCCTTGTCGGTGCCGCTGTTCCGCTGGGAGATGAGATGCTCCCGGGCGATCTTCATGGCCCGCTCATAAAAGTAAAATGCACTGTCGTATATTTTGGAGCGGGAATAAGAGGAACCGATCCAGTTATTCGCGTTGTGGATAGAGGCGTATGGAGGCTCTTTCACTTCCCGGAAGAGTTCGATATACTGTTTCCAGGCGCCGGCGGCCTGCCGGTAATTTTTTTGATCATACTCTTTTTTGGCAGCATTCCATATCTCGTTACCACGGGTGATGGCGAAATACTTTTCATTGAATTCTTTTTCCATCCAATCGGCCATTTCCGCCGCGGACCGTCGTTCCCATCCTTTTTTAAAGAAGAGGTCAAAATCGGTACGGGGTCCGACTGTATAATCGGCAGGGGTGTATAGATTGTCCAGCGTTTTCTGATAATAGTATTTTGCGCTGTCGATTTTCCCTTTGAGCATGAAGGTATGCCCGTAGTTCACGGTAAATGCCACACTGGACGGATCAGCGAGGTAGGCTGCTTTACAATAGGGGATGGCCTCGTCCACTTTCCCGGCCGCCAGTTTATACCAGCCATAATTACCTTTGATATTGTAATTGTCGGGGTAGGTTTTAAGCATGCCCTCATAGAGCCGGAAACACTCCTCAAATTGTTCGGATTTTCCATAAAGATTGGCCAGTTGGTAAGTAAAATTGATATTCTTCTTATCGGCATTATGGGCCACCAGGGCATCATTCAGGGCTTCTTTGGTTTCTCCTTTCGCATCAAGTAATTGCGAGCGGGTATAATAGAATTCGTTCCGGGCGTCCTTGTCATCCAGCACCTGTGCCACCTGGAGGAGCCGGTTACAAAGGTCTTCCGCATCAGCGGTTTGCTGGTTATTTTGCAATTCCCAGATACGGGCCGTCCAACGAAAGAGGGTGTCGGATTCGATCATGAACCGGTTGCGCCTTGCAAAATCCGGCAGGTTGTTCAGGGGCAGGGTCTGAATTACGGGGATCATCCATTCCCGGTTCAGTTCGCCCTGCGGTGCATTGTTCAGCACCCAGGTGGCAAATGTTTCGTTGATCTTCCAGCGTCCGCCGATATACTTGCCGGGATATTTGCGCACGAACTGGAAGAAATCGCGCAGGTCATGCACCGTTACTTTCTCAAATACCTGGTGCATATTCATCCCTTTGTAAGGGCCCGATTTATACGGTTGTGTAAATGTTGAATCCTTGTATTCCAGCAGGTCGGTATAAAAACTTTTTATTTCATCCGTATATAGTTGCAGAACCAGGTTCTCATAATACGGGTTGGAAGCTTCCAGCAAGATATCCCGTTTGCTTTTCAGTTCCTCGCGGGAATTATCTAGGAACAGCACATCCAGTTTGGAGAGTTCATAAAAAACATTGGTTACCGCGTTTTTTACCGGCCAGGTCTGCATTCCCAGCAGGTCTTTCGGCAGGATGACGGTTTCCTTGTGTTTGGAATACATTTTTACCGAGGCGGTGGCCGAGGTATCGGTAAGGGATATGATCCGGGCGGAAGCGATATAGGCGACGGTTTCCCTGCCTTCGGGACCGCCGCTGTTGTGGGAGGTCATGATATTCCCTTCGGCGTCCCTGAAGATCCCGGCATTTTTGCCATAGCCGATGGTAACCACGGCCGAATCGGGGCTCACCCTTCGGACGGTCCTGATCTCGTATAATACTTCCTCGGACTTTGTGGTATCAAAAACGGCATTACTGCTCCCGGGCTTTTGCGCCCCGGCCGATGCTGTAAATGACAGGTAAGCCGCCAATAGTAATGTTACCGGGTGGAAGGAGTGATTCATTCCCGAAAATTAAGCAATATTACGGCTGCAGGTATACCTGCTAAAGGGTATTTGCCGGGGAGGAAGCGCAAAAACTTACAACGCGAGAAATAAGTCAGATCACACGCCACCCACAAGCCACTAGCCACTACCCATTAGCCACTCCCCATCAGTCTCACCCCGCTGATCTCCATCAAAATAAAAGGCAACCAATTTCATTACCTTCGCCGCCATTCTAAAAACGGAAACTATGAAACAGGATGAATTACTGGCAACCCGGAGCGGAAACAAATGCGAATTATGTGCAGCAACAGGCAACCTGAAAGTCTATGAAGTACCCCCTGCCACGGGTAATATGGATGACGCGATCCTGGTCTGCCCCCGATGCCTGGCGCAGATCGATAAAAAAGAGGAACTTGATAGTACACACTGGCAATGCCTGACTACAAGTATGTGGAGCGAAGTGCCGGCCGTACAGGTGATGGCCTGGCGGATGCTGAACCGTTTAAGAAATGAAAGCTGGGCAGCGGAGCTATTGGAAATGATGTACCTCGATGAGAAAAAGCTTGCCTGGGCAAAAGCCAGCGGCGACCATGAAAGCGACGGCTCGGTAGAACTTCACAAAGATTGCTACGGTGCCCTCCTCCAGAATGGGGATAATGTGGTACTCACGAAATCCCTCGATGTGAAAGGCTCCTCGCTGAATGCCAAAGTGGGAACGGTGGTGCGCAATATCCGCCTGGTACAGGATAACAAAGAGCAGATCGAAGGTAAGATTGAAGGACAACAGATCGTGATCCTGACCAGGTACCTTCGCAAACAGGGTTAGCACTTTTAATGTAATTTTTCATTTGTTAGGATCGTTAACACGCTAACCATTTTCGTTTTATATATTTATGCCTGCAAAACATCAGCACAATGAAGATCACCTATCCTCATACGATCGATAACGGTTGCGGCGAGACGCTGACCTTTACGCAAGTGATTCAGGAACCGGATGGCGACAAAGTGATGGGGGAAGCCTGTGTGATGCCCCGCAGCGGGCCGCCCATGCATGTGCACTGGCTGCAGGATGAATGTTTTACAGTGGTAAAAGGAAAATTGGGTTACCAGGTAAAGGGTGGCCCGGAACAATTTGCCGGTGAAGGAGAATCCGTCCTGTTTAACAGGGGGGTGGCACACCGGTTCTGGAATGCCGGTGAAGATGCCATGCAATGCAAAGCATGGGTTAAGCCCGCCCACAATTTTGTTTATTTCCTCAGCTCGATATATGCTGCGCAACGAAAATCAGGTACACCCCGGCCGGCTATGTTTGATGCAGCCTTCCTTCTCCGGCGTTATAAGTCGGAATTTGATATGCTGGGTATTCCGGTGTTTGTAAAGAAAGTGATCATGCCGGTGACGTACTTCGTTGGAAAGTTGCTGGGTAGATACAAACATTTTAATGATGCACCGGAGCCGGTGAAGGTATGATGATATACCATGGTTTTTTTTGAACCACAAAGTTCATTGAGAACATTGACTATACATAGAATACAGGGTATGGCTATCACATATAAAAAAAGGCAGCACAAAGTAAATGAGTCACCTGCTCGACAATATGATCTGGAACGCCATTACTACGGGCAACCGGAATATTTCCCTTGTTGACGGTGCGGTGGGCCATTACCAGCCCGATATTGCCCCGTTTGCGGGTATGAAAGAAACAAGTAAAGCGAACCTTGACAAACTCTATGAACTTGTTCCTGCCGGAAGAAAGGTTGCTCTTTCTTATCTCGATACATTAACCCTGGATGGAAAAAAATGGGAAACGGTTCAGCAGATGGATGTGAGCCAGATGCTGTACGAAGTGCCGGTTCCCTTATTTAAAACGGAAGCCAGCGATCTGATCACAGCCCTCGGTACTGCGCATGTCCCGGCCATGCTGGAACTTACCGCGCTGACAAAACCAGGTCCTTTTTTTGAAAGGACCCTTCTGTTTGGCAACTATTTCGGAATATTTATTGACGGCAGGCTGGCGGCCATGACGGGTCAGCGGATGCACCCCGTACCCTATATGGAAGTTAGCGCCGTATGCACACATCCCGATTTCCGGGGAAAGGGATATGCTAAAGCCCTGATGTTACATGTGATGAAACTGATTCTCGGCAATTCATTTACGCCCTTCCTTCATGTGCTGACCAGCAATACCGGCGCCATTCAGCTTTACGAATCAATCGGTTTTCGGACGAGGAGGAAATTGTTTATTGATGTGGTAAAAAGGCTGTAAAGAACGGTTGTCTTCAAAAGGTTATTATAGTTATAACATTCCGGTCGAGGAAAACGCATTATCCTCCTTCCTGTTCTTCACTACCAGCCAACCCGTCATCAATAATGAAAAAATAAAGTAGGCTGCCAGGAAAAGTCTTGCAGGTTCAACCCACTGACTTAAGCCAAACCAATCCTCCTGCCACCATAAAAAATAAAGCCCCAGTCCGCTGCGAAGTACCTCCCAGATCATCGCATATCGGTTCCTGTCCATCAGTTCTGTAAGGGCGTATACACTCAGGAATACAAATGCCCCGTACCAGTAAATATAAGTGTCGTTAAGACTGTTGATATAGGCTATCTGTCCAAAAAGGTAACTGATGCAAAGCAGGATTAATACCAGTTGAACCCATGCCCAGGCATTCAGGACAGGTGAAGTCCTGGTATCATATTTTTCAAAATGATACACGTCCTGGATTTTATACACCGGGTATTTTTCGGCCACATCGGCCGGGCGGTAGCCGGTAGGTTTGAACCAAAGGGTGAATTTATCCTTCCAGTTGTTGGTACGCCAGGCATCTTTGACCATCAGCCAGAGATGCTGGAAATTGATACGGATCGGGTTCCATGTACGGGCCGGCCGGGTGATGCCATATATCGGTGGCACATCCTTTTTTTCTTCCACAAAAGTGCCGAAGAGCTTATCCCAAATGATGAAGATCTGCGAAAGGTTCTTATCCATGTACTCGGGGTTCACGGCATGGTGTACACGGTGGTGACTGGGCGTAACAAGTATCTTTTCGAGGAACCCCATTTTGTTAATATGCCGGGTGTGGTACCAGAACTGGGCGAATAACTGGATGGGGCCGACGATAGCGATCACTTCTTCAGGTATGCCCAGTAGCGCGGCCGGCAGTAACAAGACAGTAAAAAGGTTGAAGAAAGATGAAATGCTCTGCCGCAGCGCGCAGGCCAGGTTGAATTCCTCACTGCTGTGATGGATCACATGAAGGTTCCAGAACAAATTGATCTTATGACTCCAGCGGTGTACCCAGTAGCCGATAAAATCAATGATGATGAAAGTGATGATATAAACGGCAAGCGTATTTTCAATCCTGGTCAAAGCCAGGTATTTCAGCATGAAAGGGTAAATGCTGATGGCGATAGCCAGTCCGAGCACATCTTTGGTAACATTGGTGACTCCCGAACTCAGGGAGGAGATCATATCCATATTCCGGACCGTGTCAAACCCCTTTTTCCAGCCATACCATTTTTCAAAAAGTACCAGCAGAAGGAATGCCGGCATGGCGATGAGTAGTATCTTGCCATAAAGCTCCATAGGGGTAAATTTACAAAAATGATCGCCACAAAGGCATAAAGACACAAAGGACTTTTAACCTCCTGAAATTTACTTTGTGACATCGTGTCTTGGTAGCCTGAAACATATATGAAGCATACTTTTCATTGCATCGATGCCCATACCTGCGGTAACCCGGTTCGATTGATCAAGAAAGGCGGCCCGGCCCTTCAGGGAAAGAACATGAGCGAAAAACGCCAGCATTTCCTGCGGGAATACGACTGGATACGCACCGGTCTCATGTTTGAACCCCGGGGTCACGACCTGATGAGCGGAAGCATTCTCTACCCGCCTCATGACCCAGCCAATGATGTGGCCGTGCTATTTATTGAGACCAGTGGTTGCCTGCCCATGTGCGGGCACGGCACGATCGGGACGATAACGGTTGCCATCGAAGAAGGGTTGATTCAGCCGAAAAAGGAGGGGGTTGTCAGGATGGAAGCTCCGGCAGGATTGGTGAATATTGAGTACGAAACGGTCCCTGGACCATTGACCATGGACCATGGACGGTCGCTTAAAGTTAAAAGTGTCAAATTAACGAATGTTCCGGCATATTTGGACGCTGCTGAGTTGACAGTTGATTGTCCCGAATTGGGAGAGCTGGTGATTGATGTCGCGTATGGAGGAAATTTTTACGCGATCGTGGATGCGCAGAAGAATTTTAAGGGGCTGGAGCAATATACCGCGGATAAACTGATCGCCTGGGCAAGGGAGCTAAGAAAGAACATCAATGCAAAATATGAGTTTGTACATCCGGACGATCCGACGATAAAGGGCTGCTCGCATGTTCTATGGACAGGGGCCGTGCTTGATCAAACGTCAACAGCCAGAAATGCGGTCTTCTACGGTGAGAAAGCGATCGACCGCTCCCCCTGCGGAACGGGTACCAGTGCAAGAATGGCGCAATGGTATGCAAAAGGAAAACTGAAAAAGGGGGAGGAGTTCATTCATGAAAGCATCATCGGGAGTAAATTCACGGGAAGGATCGAGGAAGAATTAATGATGCATGGCAAACCGGCGATCCGGCCCTCCGTGGAAGGATGGGCAAAGATCTATGGATATAATACGATCTGGATCGACAAGGAGGATGATCCGTATGCGTATGGGTTTCAGGTGCTGTAGTCAATTGGCAATAGACAATTGGCAATTGACAATAGGCAATAGGCAATAGGCAATAGGCAATGTTTTCTTATAGCTATAAAGAGAATCACAGGTGATAAAAGGCTATGTGTTCTATTCTATATGCACTATGTCCAATGTGGTTCAATACACAGAAATGAATGTTCAATGTTCAATGCTCCATTATCAATACTCAAAACGCGTAACTCAACGCTCACGGCTTTTGTTGTTCTGCTCTTCATGTCAGGATGCAAGCCGGGCAAGAATTCAGCGCCAACCGGCAATAATGAAAAAGCTCTCCCGGATAAATTCATAGTTGTGCTCGGCATTGCCCAGGATGCCGGCTACCCGCAGATTGGTTGCGAAAAGGAGTGTTGTAAAGCTTATTGGGAAGGAAAGGAATCAAAAAAGCATGTCACCTGCCTGGCGCTGGTGGACCGGAAGACCAACCAGTATTGGCTGCTGGAAGCCACACCGGACATCTCCTCCCAATTGCACACAATTCAGTCCTTTCTCCCCGGTAAGAATGACTACAATCCCGATGGAATTTTAATCACCCATGCCCATATAGGGCATTATACCGGGCTGATGCAACTGGGCAGGGAGGCCATGGGGGCAAAGGAAATTCCGGTCTGGGCCATGCCGCGGCTTGATTCGTTCCTGCAAGACAACGGTCCCTGGAGCCAGCTCGTTAAACTGAATAATATCAAACTGAAACGCCTGAACAGCGACAGTACAGTTTCATTGGGTTCCACTTTCAGGATCACCCCCTTCAGGGTGCCCCACCGCGATGAGTATTCTGAAACAGTTGGTTTCGTTATTCAGACGGACAAGAAGAGAGTGCTTTTCATCACGGATAACGACAAATGGGAAAAATGGGAGAGGAACATTG
>CAZEZE010000103.1:0-8564 GCA_964516445.1 uncultured Chitinophaga sp.
CTCAGCATTTCACAGCAGGATGTTGATATTTCCTCCATCAGCGCGGCTGAATTCCCTTACCTGAAACTTAAACTGCGAACGAAAGACAAAGGCCATTACACACCTTACCAGCTCAGGTACTGGCGTGTTACCTATGACCCGGTACCGGAAGGAGCTATCGCACCGAATATCTATGCAAGCGTAAAAGATACCGTTGATGTCGGGGAGCCATTGGATTTTAAAGTGGCTTTTAAAAATGTAAGTGAAGTGCCCTTCGACAGTGTGAAGGTAAAAATGGTGATCACCGACCGGAATAATATCCCCTTTAATGTACCTATTCCCCGCCGCAGACCCCTGCCGGTGAATGATACACTTTACCTGGGTTCTCTCATTAACACGGCTGCTTTATCCGGTCGCAATGTGCTTTATATAGAAGCCAACCCGGATGATGACCAGCCGGAACAGTTCCATTTCAATAATTTTGCCTACCGCAACCTGTACGTAAAACCCGACAGCCTCAACCCGCTGCTGGATGTTACTTTCGACGGGGTGCATATCCTGAACAGGGATATCGTTTCATCCAAACCCGATATCCTCGTGAAACTGAAGGATGAGGCCCGCTGGATGATCCTTGACGATACGGCATTACTGACACTGCAGGTAAGGTTCCCGAATGGCAGCCTTCGCCGGTTTTATTTTAATAATGACACACTCCGGTTCACTCCTGCCGGTCAGGCGCCAAACCCGGATAATACGGCCACCATTAATTTCAGACCCTACTTCCCAGAGGATGGGGAATACGAGATGATCATTACCGGAAAGGATAAAAGTGATAACAGCGCTGGCGCCATTGAATACCGTGTGATCTTCGAGGTGATCAACAAACCGATGATCTCGAATATGCTTAATTACCCGAATCCGTTTACCAGTTCCACCGCCTTTGTGTTCACGATAACGGGTAATGAAGTGCCGCAGAACCTCAAGATCGAGATCATGACCATTACAGGTAAGATCGTTCGCGAGATTACCAAAGATGAACTCGGACCGCTGCATATCGGGCGTAACATTACCGAGTTCAAATGGGACGGAACGGACCAGTATGGCCAGAAACTGGCCAATGGTGTTTACCTGTATCGCGTGGTGACCAATCTTAACGGTAAGTCACTGGATAAATACAAGGCAGACGGGGATAAAACCGACAAATACTTCAACAAGGGGTATGGAAAAATGTACCTGATGCGGTAACGGGGTTATCCCGGTTTACAAACTAATATTTCAAAGTCTCCGCTATGCGGAGACTTTTTGTTTCTCAATTGGTAAACCGAACTATCAGGGCTTTCCTATTTTTGCCCTTCTTTTTAATTTTTAATTTCTTTGGATCTTGTTATTTGGATCTTTTTAAAGTATGGCAAAAATTGGCATTAATATCGCGACCGGCAGCCTGCAAAAGCAGGAAATGATCGTTGGCATCGACCTCGGAACAACCAACAGTCTGGTATCTGTCATCCACCCGGAAAGCGGGAAACCCGTGGTCTTAAAGGAACATGACGGCAATGCCCTGGTTCCTTCGGTGATACATTTCGGGGATGCCGGGATCATAACCGTGGGTGACGCCGCCAGGGATTACCTGGTTACGGAACCACAGAACACAATCTTCTCTGTAAAGCGATTGATGGGAAAATCCTACCACGACCTGTCGGAACATTCTTCTTTTTTTACCTATAAGATTATCGATGATAACACCGAAAGCCTGGTCAAAGTGCAGGCAGGTGACAAGTTTTATTCCCCTATTGAGTTATCTTCTTTTATTTTAAAAGAATTGAAAACAAGGGCGGAGCATATTTTAAAGACGCCCGTCACAAAAGCGGTAATTACCGTACCGGCATACTTCAATGATGCGCAACGGCAGGCCACCCGTGATGCAGGCCGTCTGGCGGGGCTTGATGTGCTGAGGATCGTGAACGAGCCAACCGCGGCGAGCCTGGCTTATGGCCTGGGTATGCGGAAGGATGAGGTAAAGACCATCGCAGTTTACGACCTCGGCGGCGGGACCTTCGATATTTCCGTACTCCGGATCAGCGGTGGCATTTTTGAAGTACTCTCCACGAATGGTGACACCTATCTCGGCGGGGATGATCTGGACCGTTGTATCAGCGAATACTGGATCAGTAAAACAGGTCTTACTCAGGAAGAACTGCAAAACAATAAAAGTCTCGCCCAGGAATTCCGCTTACTGGCGGAAAAAGCCAAGATGTATCTGAGCGCACACGAAGTATTCACCGGTGAAGTGGCCGGTGGGGGTTTTCATCTTACCCGCGATGAGTTTGAATCACTGGCAAGACCACTGGTTGAAAGGACCCTCCGGTGTTGCCGGAATGCACTGGCGGATGCGCAGCTTACCATTGATGACATTGATGAGGTGGTCATGGTGGGCGGATCAACGAGGGTGCCGCTGGTTAAATCAGAAGTGAAAAAAATGTTCGCAAAAGAACTTCATGATTCATTGAACCCGGATGAAGTGGTGGCCCTGGGTGCTGCCGTTCAGGCGGATATACTGGCCGGCAACAATAAGGAATTTCTATTGCTGGATATCACTCCGTTATCACTGGGCATTGAGACCATGGGCGGGCTGATGGATGTGCTGATTCCCAGAAACTCGAGAATCCCAACCAAAGCTTCCCGCCAGTACACTACCCAGAAGGACGGACAGAGCGGGATAAAGATCGCTGTTTACCAGGGTGAAAGGGATTTGGTGAAGGATAACCGCAAACTGGCCGAATTCAACTTGTCCGGAATTCCCGGAATGCCGGCCGGTTTGCCTAAAGTGGAGATATCCTTCCTGGTAAATGCCGACGGCATCCTGGTGGTAACAGCAAAGGAACTGCGTAGCGGAACGGAACAAAGTATTTCCGTTAAACCGCAATACGGTCTGACGGATGAGGAAGTGGAGAAAATGCTGCTCGATTCCGTTTCCCATGCAAAGGAAGACATGAAGCTCAGGGCGCTGGTGGAAGCGCAAACGGAAGGAAGTCAGTTGATCGGGACCACGGAACAGTTCCTGGCCCGGAATAATGATATATTGACCGAAGAGGAAATGCTGAAGACACGGGAAGCAATAGGAACTTTAACGGAACTGCTTGGAACGACTGATAAGGATGCCATCCATTCCGCCATCGAAAAACTCAATGAGATATCCAGGCCTTATGCAGAACGCCTGATGGATAATGCCATCCGTACGGCTATGAAAGGGAAGAAGATCTGAACGTCCGTTTGATCAGCAGGTCCTTTAGTTTTAGTAATCCGAAGCCAATGATAATAAGATGCAGTAACAGGGCTGGTATCCAGACCGGTTTTCTGTCGTACCTGAAATCAACGCTGGAAAAACCTGGCGCCAGCTTAACAGAAATGCCGGGTCTCCCTTTTCCACTGATCGCTGTCAATTTACCATTCGCATAAACTTTCCATCCCGGGTAATAATTCTGTAACAGGGTAATGGTATCTGCCTGCTCCAGTTGTACCAATGCCTTTACATGACCGGGTTTCTGTACCAGGATCCGGACAGATTTGCTGGAGCTGTCATGCGAACTGAATACAAGCGGTTTACCGCGAATACTGCTCCTGCTGCGGGAGAGGGTTAAGCTTTTTAATGTCAGCGGCCCCCGGTAGGAATCCCCGGCTGAAATTTGTTTTGAAAATACATTTACATTTTGCCAGTGGTTGCCTTTGCTGTCAGTATAAACAGCCGGCACATCAGAAGGTGCCTGTTGTTGAATGGGAAAACCTTTCTCCGTACGGAGAATGGAATTCAATTGCGGGAGCGAATAACTGCTCACGGAAAAGAATGGCGTGCAAAGTAGGGTATTGACAACGAGGTCGGCGGCAAAAACATATTTTGCCAGAACCATTTTTTGGTTGGCGATAAGTAACAGCAGGAGAATTATAATGAAGAGCTGAATACATGCGTTGATCAGCAAAACCTGTGACCAGGTCAAGTCGGAAACAATAGTACTCATAGCAAAAGGGAATAGTCCCTCCAGGCTGTTCCTGTTTGCGATAATGGTAATAATACAGATGATAGCTGCCAGCCAAAGTGTATACCGGAAAAAACGTTGTTGAATGATCTCTTTAAAACTCCGGCCCCGGGAAGCTGTTGCAGCAAAAAGAATGAGCGAGAATATAAAAAAGAACCGGAAGATGGCCGGGTTCCGGAAGTAGGAGAATCCCGGCAGTACGTTTAATGCATTCCTGGCGGGCGTGAGGTGGCCAAAGGAAAAGAGCAGGAACAGCGCCGCTGTTCCGAATAATATGAATGCTTGTTTGTTTTGACTCTTAAGTGCGGTCGATGCTGCAAAAGGAAGTAAGGCGAGCAAAAACAAACCGGCATAGGTATTTAACATGGTCCCTTCTGTGTTGTCAAACACCATCTTCACAGAGGAGAATGGGAAAAGCATGCTCCCGAGTGCACCAGGGTGCAGGTAGTTGGAATTAAAAAACGAACTGCCCGCAGAAAGCCCGTTGCCCCGGTCTACCTGGCCCAGCAATTCCAGCGTAAAGAAAAGTACGGGTGCACATAGCACAAACGTAAAAAGTCCTGTCCATAGCAGGCCACGCAGAGCTGCACCGGTCTTTGCCTTATTTTTTTTATTTTGCCAGAGCCAGCCTGCAAGAAATATGAGGAGACTGTAGGTTGTAATGATATTGAATGCGGAAT
Source organism: uncultured Chitinophaga sp. (assembly GCA_964516445.1). Classification (GTDB taxonomy): domain Bacteria; phylum Bacteroidota; class Bacteroidia; order Chitinophagales; family Chitinophagaceae; genus JJ008. Next base: position 4,691 of record CAZEZE010000103.1, read on the forward strand.
AAACGCTGGTGAACATCAGCGTATAGCAAACGGCAACCTGGAAGGCATTTTTCCGGGTGGGATTTTTCAGTAGTTCCAGGAGGGTGGAAATAAGCAAAGGGACAAAGGCAGCGGCTGTGATATACAGCAGCCATTGCGTGGAACCCACCATAAAACCCGAAAGCATAAAACAGACCGCCAGCATTTGTGCGGTTCTTTCATCTTCCAGGAAATGCTTTTTCAGCAGGTAGAACATACTCCAGCCCGACAGGAGGATAAAGAACATGAACTCTATGTGCAGGACATAGATATTATAATTAAAAAGGGAACTGAAGAGTACCTGAGGCGTACTGTAAATTCCCCAGGTAAGGCTGCTGTGCAGCGGAAACCCCATTCCCCAACTGTTGAACCACGCGGGCAGCTCGCCGTTCCGGATACACTGGCTGATGAAATGGTTGATCGGGTATTCAAGGGCAATGATATCATTCTTCAATGCCCGGAGCATGAAGCTAACGGGTGCAAAAGCCAGGATACCGCACCAGGAAATGAACAGGTAAGGGCGAATGATCTTTTTCAAATTGAAAAAAGGTTTGCGAATGGGTATGGCTTGAGCTTTCGGCTTCCCTGTTCCTTTCACGACCCAATCATGGATAAAAATCGGTAAAAGACGCTGAATATGACAGATCTGCTTCCCACTTTAGGGTAAAAAAATCCTTTTTCTTTTCTTCCCGGTTACCGGCAGGGTCACCCGGGTGATCATTCCTGAAAGTGCCGCTACCGGGTGCATCAGGCGGCTCATTCCCGCATCATTTGTTTATACGATTTCTTTTTATTGCTTTCCCACCAGTAGCGCCCCATTAATTTCCGGGTGGCATAACGGCCAAAGTATTTTTCGAATGTCCGGTATAGTATTACATCATATTTCCGGTGAAAATTGATCCAGCAGGCATTGCAGTTCCGGCTATAATGTTTTTGCTGCTGCAGGGCTTCCGGCCCGTTGAAGACCTCATCCAGTGTATTGGTGAAAATATTCCCGATCATCACGTTCAGGTTCTGGCAAATGGGAACATCACCGTTTGGCAACACAACGAGGCTGTCAAGGATACTGTGACAGTTCAATTGAAGGCCGCCCCGGCGCCATTCATCATACAGCACCAGGAAGTCATAGTTCTCCGGGAAATTTTTTATGATCGCGGGTATATTTTCCCTGATATTCAGCAATTGCTCTTTGGTTACCCGGGGAGGCATGAGTGTTTCAGTCAACCCGCCCCGTTCGTCAATTTTTTTCCTGGCCTCATTGAAGGAGGGGATCTCTTCTGATTTCAGGGTTCCGATATCACTATAATGAGCCGACTCAATGGTATCAAAGAATGCGATATCATTATAAACACCCACGCGCAAATCAATATTATATTTTTGGGCAACACCGGCCACATGCTGCATGTCGGAAAAATCGTTGTAAGGCGACAGGGTGAACATGAGACTAATGGGAACTTTCCGGTGTGTTTTTTCCAACACCTCTATGATGCCATCATAGCCGTCTTTGCCCCGCATATGCAGGTAGGAGTTCCGGTCGCCGTCGAGGGAGATAAACAGGCGCCTGGGCGGATTCCTGTTCACCGCTTCGATAACTGTTTCAGGATTCAACGCATTTGTGAGCAGGTCAAAATTGGGATGGTGCCGGTTGAACCATGCCATGATGTCCATGGCATCCGGGTGCAGGAGGAATTCACCGCCTTCAAGCCCGATGGTTGTTTGCCGTGTCACACAACGGCTTTGCATGATCTCTTTGATCTTTTCAAATGGCAGAAAGCTGACGGGGCGTTTGGTCCAGATCAGGCAATGTTTGCAGGCCGAATCGCACAGATCCGTCCCGTATATCATCAGGGTGGACAACTTTTTACGGGCCGGGAACCAACGGTTATTCAGGAAGGTCATTCCCCTGTTGATATAGTTTCTGGCAGAATACATGATTTTAGGAAAGTGGAGTTGTCATGCTTTACAAAACATGAATCCCCGCTAAAAATAGTGATAATAATGCACAGACGCAGCGTTCATTACCCCTGTGTAAAGCACTACGTGAATTTTGATTTCAGCTGTAAAAAGGGCTTCTCAAAATACCGGTAGCTCAGCAGGCTGATAAAAACGGCAATCAGGGTTACTGCCATTCCGCTGAACAGTTCGGCCGCACGGATGGACAGCAGATTCTTTGCAGTCGCGTAATTACGCAGTTGATCGAAGAATAAAATATAGACGGGCCAGTGAAATACATACAGTCCGTAAGATATTTTCCCGAATAATTTCATCGGACGGTTATCGAGTAACCGCTGCAGGAACTTCGATTCACCGGTCACCGCCTCATAGACCAGGATGCCGAAAAGAACGGCGAATGTGGTATAACCCACAAAGGCCAGGTAGGGGAGTGTGAAGCCGCTCCGGTTATTGATAAAATAAAAACCAAAATTAATGGCCGCCATCAGCAGCACGATCAGCAGGGTATACTTCTTCAGGAAGCGGGGGTTGATCTTTTGCAGTAGGGCCACCATTGACCCGATACAAAGTCCGTCGATCCGGGTAAAAGTGTACAAACTGGAGTAAGCAAGATTTTCCGTTTTGTTCAGCCATACAATATACCTCGCTGCACCGGTCAATAGCAACAGGAGAAACATGGTTGCCAGCAGGTATTTGGGTCTCCGGAGCAGTAAAATGAGCAGCGGCCAGAGCAGGTAGAATTGTTCTTCCACGGCCAGCGACCAGGTATGCATAAGGAGCTTATCACCGTAGGGCTCCCTGAAAACATACAGCCAGTTCTGGAGGTAGGTCCAGTGCCAGACCTGGTTCTCCCTGTAATAGCTTACATCGAGGCCCAGGCTTTTAAATAGCGGGAGAATGAACAGGCAGATCAGCAGCAGCAGGTAAAAAAGGGGAAATATCCGCAATACCCGCCGCATGTAAAATCTTTTAAGGAATCCCGGTTGCCCGGAACTGTTCAGCAGGATCTCTGTAATAAGAAAACCAGAAAGAACAAAGAAAAGATCAACTCCCAACCAGCCGAAGAAGAAATAATTCATGAACCCGAAATTGTGAACGAAGACTACCAGGAGGATGGCAACGCCCCTTAATCCGTCCAGGGCAGGATAATGCTGCCTGCCAGCCTGCGGACCGGGAAGATTGATCGTGCTGTGGATCATCAGGAGTATCCGGGTTATTTATTTTTTTTCAAAATCGTGCTTCTGTGCAGGTATTTGCCGATCAAATCAAATTCCACATTCACCCTATCCCCTTTTTTCACCTGGCTTATATTCGTATGCTCAAAAGTGTAGGGGATAACCGCCACGGTGAAGCGCTTTTTCTTCACATTGAAAACCGTTAAGCTGATACCATTAACAGCAACGGAACCTTTCTCGATCAGGAGGGGTGCAAAGCGTCCGGGGTATTCGAATTCAAATTCCCAGCTCCCCCTTTTTTCTTTTCTTTTAAGGCATAGGCCGGTACAGTCCACATGTCCCTGTACCATATGACCTTCCAGGCTGTCATCCAAACGAAGGCTGGGTTCCAGGTTGACCAGGGTTCCCGCCACCCATTTATCAAGAGTGGTTTTTTTCAGTGTTTCTTCAATGGCGGTTACACGGTGCCGGCCTTGTTCCGTTGCTTCAACAGTAAGGCATACCCCATCGTGACAAAGGCTCTGATCTGGCCTGAGTTCGCCGGATAGGGGCGATTCGATCCAAAAACTTTTATTGGTGCCGTTTTGCCCGACGGCAATAACTGTACCGGTTGATTGAATAATACCCGTAAACATCGTTGCAAATTAAGCAGTTATTCGCATCAAAACCCTTCTAAACTCACCTCAAAAACTTTTGCAGACCCAAACTTCAAAACTCTGATATTTTCA
>CAZEZE010000104.1:0-8504 GCA_964516445.1 uncultured Chitinophaga sp.
GGGCCGGTTCGCTTGTTTCCATGCCCCGCCGCCGACTCAAAACAAAACAAGATGCTGCAACAGAAGGCTGTGACTGTTGCCTAAGACCATCCAGCTAAGGAATCAATCGGTTGTCCGTTTCCAGTTGGTTTCCGACACAATAAAACAGAATAAACATGTAGAAAGCTTTTGAAGAATATGTTTGGACAGGGGTTCGAATCCCCTCGCCTCCACATGCCGCTTATTGGCCCGCCAGGCTGGTAAGCGGTTTTTTTGTGAAGGGTATAATCTTTCCTTCAATCGACTTTCATAATTATTCCCTTACCAGAATCGTATCCTGCCTGCCGTTCGATCCGCTGTAAAAAGGATTTTCTTACCCGACTGAATGTAGTGACTCAACTACAAACTGTCAGTAGTAACTATTACCCGGGAAACAGGTTTACTCTATTTTCTATTGGCTTATCAATTACTTTCTTTGGATCCTGGTTAGAAATATTAATTAACGATTCAGACAGAATAAAGGTTCTGCGCATTTGTGCAAGGTGATATAGCAGTAAGAGTATTTACCTAGTAACAGTCACATGGATGGAATTTGAAAAATAAATCCTTTGATATTGATTGTCAGTTCAATAATTAATTTGTAATTTATGCATACCAATCGTCGTACTTATTCTGAAAATCTACCACCTGTTATGAATAATGATAAGATCACCATTCTGCTTGTGGACGATCATAAACTGATCCGTGAATCATGGTCTTTCATTCTTAACAACGACCCCCGTTTCCTGGTTGTCGGAGAAGCAAGCGGTGTGGATGAAGCCGTTCAGATGGCCAGGTCCAGCAATCCGAAGATCGTACTGATGGACATCAATATGTCGCCGGTGAATGGTTTTGACGGCACCAAACTGCTCCGGAAATTTTCCCCGGGCTCAAAAGTGATCGGCATATCCATGCATTCCATGCCGGCCTATGCGCGGCGCATGCTGCAATTGGGCGCGATGGGCTATATCACCAAAAATTCATCAAAGGATGAGATGCTGAAGGCAATAGCTGAAGTGGATGGGGGAAAAAAATATGTTTGCGAAGAGGTCAAGAATATCCTGGCACAACAGGAACTGGAAGAAGATTTCGCCAAGCCGGATATGAATGTCCTTTCCCGCAGGGAGATCGACGTGGTGAAACTGATCAAGGAAGGGATGTCATCCAAAGAGATTGCCCAAAACCTCGATATATCGCTGAAAACCGTGGAAGTACACCGCTATAATATCCTCAAAAAATTGAACCTGAAAAATACCGCCGCTTTGGTTAATTTTACCAATACACACGGACTGTGATTGGTGCTGCATGCGTCTTAACCCTGATCGTTACTATCCAAGCAAAACTCCTGCCGTTATGCAAAAACTGTATACCCGGCGAAATCTTATTGCCAGTTTCCTATTTATTGCAGGAGTTGTAATACTGGGCGGTTTTTTTACCTACCGGAATATCAGCCAGGCCATCCATCAGACACGCAACGTAAATACAAGTCTCCAGTCACTGAGGGCGCTCGAGGACCTGATGGACGATATGCAGGATATCGAGACAGGCCAGCGGGGATTCCTCGTTACCGGGAATCCTGTATTCCTCGAACCCTACCGGGCGGGTTTGGAACGTCTTGCAAAAGATACCCAGGCCATACTGAACCTCTACCCCTTATACTCTGAACGGGTGAGCACCTACCGGAACCTGCTGGACTTTGTCGAACAGAAAAAAAACATTTCAGATCAGTCGGTCGGTATGTTGGGGCAGCGTAAGAACGATTCCGCATTTATTTCGATCCAGACAGGCGCCGGAAGAAAGGTCATGGACAGTATCCGGTACATTATCTCTTCTCTCGAGACCAAAGACCGGCTGGTATTGAAACAATCAAATTATAAACGCCAGGGTGCCGCACGTACAACAGCTAAATTCTTAATTGCTCTGGTGATCATTTCCTTTATCGGGCTCGGCTGGCTGCTCTGGCGCTTATTGAAAGAAGAACATGCCGTAAAGAAATACGAACAGCAGATTGCCTACCTGGCACGTCTTACGGAGCAATCCAGTGACGCTATTTTTTCGACTGACACCAACGGAATTATTCAAAGCTGGAATAAGGGGGCGGAGAAACTATATGGGTACCTGAAGGATGAGGTGATCGGGAAATTCGCGCCGGATGTCACCCGTAGCGGTAATTCAAGGGAAAACATAGCCGGTCTGGCAGCTTCCTTTACCACGGAAGGAAATTTTATTAAGGAAACGGTCCACTACGACAAACAGGGAAGGGTCATTTATTGCCTGGCTTCTGCAAGCGGGATCTATAATGATCAACAGGAACTGACAGGTTATGTTGTTGTACTTCGGGATATTACAGAACGTAAGAAGGCCGAGCAATTCCTGGAAAAATTCAATGATGAACTGGCCCGGAAAGTGGAGGAAAAAACTGCACTGGTAAAGAATATTGTAGAACGAATCCGCGATGGCTTTTTATCACTTGATAACAATTGGTGCTTTACCTATGTCAACGATTATATGTTGGAACTCACCGGGAGAAAACAGGATGATCTGATCGGGAAAGTTTTATGGACGGAGTTCCCGGGAACCACCGGGACACCTGCAAAAACCTATCTCCAGAAAGCAGTGGAGGAGCAACGGCAAACCGAATTCGAGATTTTTTACCCCCCCCTTAAAAAATGGTTTTCGGCCATTGCTTATCCTTCACCCACCGGGATATCCGTTCTGTTCAGGGATGTTACGGGAATCAAGAAAGCGGAAGAAGAGATCCGCCGCTCCAATGAGCGTTTATACCTCATCAGCCGCACAACCAATGATGCAATTTGGGAGTGGGATCTTGAAACAGGTGAGATGTGGGGTAATGAAACGCACCAGGAATATTATGGTCTCCGTGCCACTGACCCCGTTCCCGATTCAAAAGAATGGCTGAGCCGCGTGCATCCTGACGACCGCGACTGGCTCATTAAGAAACAGGATGAGGCGCTTGCTTCCGGTACCAATATTTTTATTACGGAATACCGTTTCAGGACCGACAATGGTGGTTACCGGTATATTTATGACCGCTGTTATATTGTCAGGAACAGTGAAGGGAAAGCAATCCGCATGCTGGGAAGCATGATGGATGTAACCGACCGGAAAAAAACCGAGGAGGCATTATTGCAGGGCGAAGCCAAATACAGAGCCTATTTTGAGAATAGCATGGATGGTATCATGTTAACCGCACCGGATGGACAGATATTTGCGGCCAACCCGGCTGCCTGTGCCATATTCGGTATGACAGAAAAAGAGATCTGTGATGCGGGCCGGTTGGGATTAACGGATACCGGTGATCCCCGGCTTGGAAAATTGATTCAGGAGAGAAATCTTACCGGGAAGGCAAAAGGAGAAGTGACACTGATACGTAAGAATGGCGAAAAATTCCCTGCAGATGTTTCCTCGGCCATTTTTTCTGATGCTACCGGAAGTGTACGTACCAGCATGATCATCCGGGATATTACCGAACGAAAAAGGGCTGAGCAGCAGTTACTGGCCAGGGAGAATCACCTCCGCACCATCCTGAATACTGAACCGGAATGCATCAAGTTACTGGGTCCGAATGGTGAACTGATCGAGATGAATCCGGCCGGCCTGGAAATGATCGAGGCCGATAACCTGCAAATGGTGCAAAACAAATCTGTATTGGGTATCATACAGCCGGAATTCAGGGCGGCCTTCAACCAACTGATCAAAGATGTATTCAATGAAAAGCCAGGTAAACTCATTTTTGAGATCAGGGGTCTGAAAGGAACGCATCGCTGGCTGGATACCCACGCAGTGCCGATGAAGGATGAGAACGGGAATATTATTTCACTGCTTGGGATCACGCGTGATATAACAGAAAAAAGAAAGGCAGAGCTGGCCATCCTTTCCAGTGAAGAAACGCGCAGACTGATCATGAACTCAGCGCTGGATGCGATCGTATGTATTGATAAGAACGGGCTGATAACAGTGTGGACCCCCCAGGCCGAGAGGATATTCGGCTGGAATGAAAAGGAAGCGCTGGGAAGATCGCTTTCCGATACCATCATACCTCCTCAATTCCGGGCTCAGCACACGGAGGGTATGAAACGTTATACCGCCACGGGCCAGGGGCCTGCATTGCGCAGGCTGATGGAACTCACGGCCGTGAACCGCGAAGGAAATGAATTCCCCATTGAAATATCCATCATCCCGGTTCAGCAGGGAGAAACAGAATTTTTCTGTGCCTTTATCCGGGATATCACGGAAAGAAAAAAAGCAGAGGGTGCGCTGAAAGAATCCGAGGAAAAACTGCGACAGATACTGGCCAGTACCGCGGATGATTTTTATGTCATTGACCGTAATTACCGGGTAATTCTGATCAATAAGACCGCACAAAATAACCTCGAACAGGTTTGGGGTAAGAAAGTGACCACGGGTACTTTTATGCCTGATATATTCCCGGAGGATAGAAGAGACTTCATTAAACGAAATTACGACCTCGTATTCACCGGGGAAAGAGTTGAGTATGAGTTTCCTGTTCAGATCAGCGACAAAACCTTCTGGCGTCGTGTCCATTATGGGCCGGTCCGGGACGCAAACGGTGTGATCACCGGAGCATTTATCACAACCGCTGATATTACGGAAAGAAAAACCGCGGAAGAGGACATCGTAAGGACCAATGCCCGGTTCCAGATTATGTCAAAAGCCACCAGTGACATAGTGTGGGATCTTGATGTAAAGACAGGCTCCCTCTGGTGGAATGATAATTATTACCTGAACCTGGGATATTCCAAAAAGGAAGAGAAGGTGGGCTTGGAAGACTGGTTCACGCATATTCATCCGGATGACCGGGAAAGGGTCATCACGAAATTCATGGAGGCGATTGCTGGAACGGCATCGGCCTGGAGGGATGAATACCGTTACCTGAAATCGGACGGAAGTTACCTCCATATGCTGGATCGTGGTTATATCATGCGTGACGCTGAGAACAGCGCATTCCGTATGATCGGTTCGATGGTGGATATGACACCGGTATATGAAGTACAGAAAAAAGTGATCGAAAGCGAGAACCGGATGAGGACCATCCTGGATACAGACCCGGAATGTATACAATTGATCAATGCGGAATGCATGCTGCAGGATATTAATAAGGCCGGACTGGAAATGATCGAGGCGGAAAACTTTGAAAAAGTGGCCGGTTTGCCGGTTCTCCGTCTGGTGGAGGAAGAGCAGCGGGAACAGATCGCCGGTATGATCAGGGATGCCTTTATGGGAAACAGCGGAAGGATCGAATACGGGATGATCACCCTGAAAGGGAAGAAGAGATGGTGTGAGGTAAATATAGTGCCCTTCCGGAACGGGGAGAATGAAGTTGTCAACGCCCTGGCAGTAACCCGGGATATAACAGAAAAAAAAGAGGCGGATTTTCAGCTGATCAGGAACGAAGAGAAATATCGTACACTGGTTGAACAGGCTGTTGATGCGATCGCATTATATGATGCAAACGGGAAAATACTGGACGTTAATACCGGCTCAGTGAATTTACTGGGCTACAGCCGTGAAGAATTGCTTGACATGTACTTAAAGGATGTCCTCACAAAAGAAGAGATACAGCAAAACCCCGTACGTTATGATGTACTGCAGCAGGGCAAATCAACCATAAAACAACGGAAGATGCGGCGCAAGGATGGTTCCATCGTAGATACCGAGGTGCGGTCACAGCAATTACCCGACGGGCGGTTTCTTTCTGTGATCAGGGACCTTACGGAAAGGATCAGGGCGGAACAGGAGCTGCAGGATTCATACCGCGCCCTCCGGGAACTGGCCGGTCACTTGCAGAATATCCGGGAAGAAGAACGATCTAATATAGCCCGGGAGATCCACGATGAACTCGGTCAGCAGTTAACAGTACTGAAGATGGATATCTCCTGGTTGAGTAAAAAACTGGAGAACCCGGGTGAGAATGTAAAAGAACGGCTGAACAGCCTTTTAGAAATGATCGACAATACGGTTAAATCGGTGAGGCGGATCTCATCTGAACTGCGGCCCAGTATGCTGGATGACCTGGGTCTTCCGGCAGCTATCGAATGGCATGCACTGGAGTTTGGTAAGAGGTCCGGTATCCGGATACATACACAAGTAGATACCGGGGATGTTAAGTTGCCGGGAAAGGTTGGGATTACTTTATTCCGGGTATTCCAGGAATGTTTAACCAATGTGCTACGGCACTCAGGGGCCGACCAGGTCAATGTACGGCTTTACCTGAAAAATAAAAGACTCCTTCTTGAAATAGAGGATAACGGTCAGGGATTTTTGGCAAAAGAGATTGAAAACAAAAAAACTTTGGGTATATTGGGTATGAGGGAGAGGGTTTCACTGATACGCGGCGAATACACGATCGAAAGCAAGCCCGGGAATGGAACTACGGTCCGGGTCAGTGTTCCCTTCGCGGAAATGCAATAAACAGGCTGTTTATGTATCATATACTCATCGCGGATGACCATGCCATAGTCCGGAAAGGGCTCCGCCAGTTAATACTGGAAGAGTACCCTGCTTCGGAAATAGGAGAGGTAGGGGATGTGGAGAGCCTGATACAACAGGTGATGAAAGGGGAATGGGACCTCGTGATATGTGATATCAGTATGCCGGGGAGAAGCGGCCTGGAAGCGTTGCAGCAGATCAAGGAGATCAACCCCGCATTGCCGGTATTGATCATGAGCATGCACCCGGAGGATCAATATGCACTCCGGGTTTTCAAGGCGGGGGCCTCCGGCTATCTGTCAAAAGATGCGGTCCACCAGGAACTGATTGCTGCCATCCAGATGATACGCAACGGCAGAAAGTTCATTACCCCTGGGATTGCGGAAAAACTGCTGGGGGCGCTGGATACTGGCAGCAACAAGGAACCACACGAAACATTGAGTAACCGGGAATTTGATGTACTCAAAATGCTTGCAGCGGGAAGATCCATTACAGAGATTGCCGAGCAGTTATCATTAAGTGCAACAACCGTAAGCACCTACCGGTCAAGGATACTGGAAAAGACCGGGCTCCGGAACAATGCTGATATCACCCGTTATGCCCTCGAAAAAAAGCTGATCTGACACCGCCGCCCTGGCATCCTGGTTTTCCGGTAGTAGAACAACTACATTTTAAACAGTTCTGCACTTACAATTTTCACTTTCCTGATTATTAATTTTCGGTTCTGACAACCATGAACCAAACAGACCTATTGGGTCACCAAAGCATTTCATCGGGAGACACTATGTTGCGAATTCTGATAGCCGACGATCATGAGATTGTTCGAAGGGGAATCCGGCAGATACTGGTGGAGGGGTTACCTTTTCCCGAGATCGTTGAAGCACCTGATACGCCAACGCTGATCGAGAAGGCCCTGTCGGGTAACTGGGATATCATTATATCTGACCTCTCGATGCCGGGTGGTGGCGGACTGGAAGCCATTAAAGCGATAAAGAAAGAAAAACCCAGGCAACCCATCCTTATCGTCAGTATTTTCCCTGAGGAACAATATGCTGTCAGGGTACTTAGTAACGGGGCATCGGGATATCTCAACAAGGATGCAGCCACGGATGAATTGCTCAAGGCAGTAAAAGCCCTGATCGGCGGGCGGCGGTACATCCAGCCGGCTATTGCCGAAAAACTGACCGCTGTATTACAGCGCCAGGCAGGACTGCTGCCGCATGAGTTGCTCAGTGAAAGGGAACTGGCAGTGATGATGAAACTCGTGGAAGGCATGTCCATTACAGAAATTGCTTCCGAGCTGGCCGTCAGCCCCAATACAGTAAGCACCTACCGGTCGAGAATCCTGCAGAAAATGGATTTGAAAACCAATGCGGATATGATCTTTTACGCGGTGAAAAATGACCTGGTATAAGCGCTCCTGCATGTTGTGTAGCGATTATACGACAGGCGGAACAGGATATAAGGACAGCAAAGTAATAGCAATGGCTATTGGCCGGGGAATGCGTATTAACTTACTTCGCCCTCAAATAACGATGCAATGAAAACAGGTAAGTTGCTGCTGATCGTGGATGATAATATGAACTTTGTGAAAAGGATCCTGGGTATGCTGGAAGACGCCCATAATATCCGCGGGATCAATGTGGCCTCCGATTATGAAGAGGCCAGGCGGATTTTTTTCAGCGAAGAACACCAGCTTGTATTTCTGGATATCAACCTGCCCGGGAAGAACGGCATTGAACTCCTGAAGCTATTCAAAGAACACCGCAAGGAGACCGAAGTGATCATGATCACCAATCATGCCGATCCCTATTACCGGCAGCAATGTATGCAACTGGGTGCAAAATATTTTCTCGATAAATCCAATGATTATGGCAGGATTGCATCCCTGGTAAATTAAACAGGGAACTATTGATCAACGGACAAAATGGCGCGTATGAAAAGCAAGTGGACAGAACTGAAAAACTTTATTTCGGGACAGGATAAACAGGATCATCTCTTTCTTTCAATCCTGG
>CAZEZE010000105.1:0-8486 GCA_964516445.1 uncultured Chitinophaga sp.
ATACGCAGGTTCTGGATACCCTGGTAAAGCTCGCCGGGTTGAAGCCCCGGCAGATACGGATTTCGGCCATCCTGGAAAAGAGAAAAAATGAGCTGGTGAAACTGCTGCCCGATTGGAACAATGCGGAACAAAGCGGGATCTTTGCCGAGAATTTTTTCCCGGATTACCCGATCGATACGTTAAAGAAGCATGCAAGGGACCTGTATGCAAAGGCGGTTAAGATCGTTGGTGTACAAGAGATGAAAGCGGAAAACCAGCTTCGGGGATCATTTATATTGCAGGGAGAGCAAACAGACATCGAAGTCTATTTTACCTTATCGCCCGAAAACCCGCCGCTGATACAGGAGTACCATATCCGGGAATTGCCCAAAGAAAAAAAGCAATCACCTTAATGAGCGTGTTATGTATATCATCCGCGAAATCTTTCATCTTGAGTTTGGCCGGTACCGCGAAGCCAAAGCTTTGCTGGATGAAGGCATGCAAAAGCATTTGTTACTGCAACCTTCCGGCACCCGGGTACTAACTGATTTCACCGGGGAGGGTTACCGGTTGATCATTGAACTTCCATATGTCTCGCTGGCTGATTACGAAGCCGACCTGAAAAAAGAACTGGGTGGCAACGGATGGAAGGAATGGTATGAAAAATTCAAGCAACTCGTACGCACGTCAGAAAGGGAAATACTGAAACAGGTCATGTAAGCCGGGGAAGGATAACAGTATTATGAGGACTGTTTTGACTTTAACGCTGCCAGCCCTTTCAGCGTTTCTTCACTGTTGCTTTTAAAGACACCCATCTTATGAGAGTTAAAATAGAATTTTTCACCGGCAGGGGTCTGGATGGAAAACCATTTCAGCATCCTCCAGTCAGGTTCTGCATGTACGGAACAATCTTCCAGGTTGAATGAAAACGGGGTGCCGGTTTCGCTGGTTTTGAAATACGCCATTTTCCCTGTTATATAAAGGACGCCGTAGGAATCAAAAAATTTGAAAGCGTTCTTATACCGCTTGAACGAGGCATAATGATAAAGTGCCGCGTATTCCATCGGCGCAGGAATACTGCGCAATACTTTGTTGAAGCGCTGCTCTTTTGCAAAAAAAGTGAAAACGACAACGAGCAGTCCAATGATCCCCCCGATGATAGCACCAACAAGCATAGAATTATTTTTTTTAAGTAGAAAACGAATATACAAAATTGGTTGTAGCTGTTACCGGTAACCCGGTCCGTAGAGCGCTTTTCCTGCCCTCGTCCCGTTATGTTTTTCATTCTCTACTGTCAGCCTGCCATTCACCAGTACAAAATGAAAACCTTTCGAATAGGCATGGGGTCTTTCAAAAGTGGAAATATCCCGGACTTCATTTTCATCGAATATCACAATATCGGCGGCCATTCCTTCTTTCAGCAGGCCGCGGTCATTCAGTTGAAATTTCTGGGCGGGCAATGAAGTCATCCTGCGAATAGCCTCTTCCAGGGAGATGACCCGGTCTTCCCTCACGTATTTGGCCAGTACCCTTGCGTTAGTGCCATAGCCCCTCGGATGCGGCATACCCGCGCCCGGCAACCGTATCGAGGCATCGCTGGCGAACATATTGAACGGAAACTGCATAATGCGTTTTACATCTTCTTCGCTCATGCCATGGAACACCGCGCTTGCACCCCCGTTCATCATGATGTCCATCACGGTCTCCGCTTCATACTTTACTTTATGCTTCCTGCCTTTCAGGAGATTGATCTGTTCGATGCTCTTGCCATTATAAGAGGTATCGGCCGTGTAATTGGCCACCACGGCATAACTAAGATGTTTCAGTTTTCTTTTTTTAAGCCGGGTAAGGATATGACCGGTAACCAGTTTTCTTATTTCCGGCCGTTGCAGCCTGGCTTTGATGGAATCCTGCCCGTCGGCCAGCACCTCATCGGGTAGCAGGGTGCTGATGGAAGTGCTGCTTGCCGTATAGGGGTACTGGTCGATAGTCACTTCAATCCCTTCTTTCCTTGCAGCTTCGATCATGGGCACTGTTTCTCTGCTTCGCCCCCAATTGTGCTGCCCGCTGAGCTTGAAGTGGGAGATCTCCACAGGTATCTTTGCTTCGCGTCCGATGGTCAGGGCCTCGTTGATGGCATAGGTCACGCTGTCTCCTTCATCCCGCATATGTGTGGCGTAAACGCCATCATAATTGGCCGCCACTTTTGCCAGTGCTACAATCTCCGGAGTTTTAGTGTAGGTCCCGGGTATATAAATAAGGCCGGTTGATAATCCCACTGCGCCATTCTTCATGGCTTTGTCAACTAATTGCTCCATCCGGGTCATTTCTTCAGCGGTAGCGTCACGGTTGGCCCGGCCCATCACGGCTTTCCGCACATCATTATGCCCAACCAGGGAGGCTACATTGATAGAGAGTTGTAAAGAATCCACCCATTGCAGGTATTTCCCGATATCCACGTTGGAAGAACCACAATTACCGGTAATGCAGGTCGTCACGCCATCGTAGATAAAATTTTTTGCTTCCGGGTCTTTTGTCTCATCTTCTTCAAGGTGGGTATGTACATCAATGAAACCCGGGGCCACGATCATCCGGTTGGCATCAATTATTTTTTTCGCGGTGAATTTCAGTTCCCTCCCGATCGCGACGATCTTTCCGTCTTTTATGGCAACCTGGCCATAATACCAGTTGTTGCCAGTGCCATCAATTATCTTTCCGTTGCTGATAAGGATATCGCAGGTGGCGGGATCCTGTGCCCATAAGAAGACCGGGAAAAGTAACAGAAAAAGGGTGCGTTTCATGACGGTAATTTACGCAAAATCGGAAGATGCATTTTGTTAATTGAGCAGCATCAGGAAACGAGGTTCTCCCTGTTTTTTTGGAAGGGCTGCCACTTTTTATAAGTAGCACTGCGCCATAACCATTCAACCGGCCCGTAATTAAAATATTTTAGCCACACTGTGCTGAGGATGACTTGAAAAATAAATACCATGATCCCGAACAGGGTATAATAAACAGGTCCGACCTGCCGCATATATCCCAGTCCGGCCCCAAGGAAAACGAAATTGCCGATCAATGACTGCGTCACATAATTACTAAACGCCATTTTACCCGCCGGTGCAAGAGGCAATAGCAGTTTTTTACCCCATCCGCGCTGAAAGAGCAGCATCAAAATGCCTACATAAGCTAAGGCCAGCGGTACAACCCCCAGCGCATAGGCGATGGTCTGGTAAAGACCTTTGATCTTCAATTGGAAGTAATCTCCCATGTGGTTGCTCATATAATAAGCAAGGAAATAATTCGCAGGTAAACCAATGGCAAGCCCCCCAGCGATGATCCAATAAAGAAGTTTTTTATGCTGGCTGATATTCCGGTAAAAATCAGACCGGCCCACTACATACCCGATCAGGAACATCCCCAGTACTTTGGGCACCCGGCTAACAAAAAATAAATAGTTATACCGGAAGAAGAAACCGCTGATATTCATTTTCAACTGGTCAAACCAGTTACCCTCATTCATTATTTTCATGAATTCTTCCTCCGACTGGATATTCATAAGTGCGCCGTCGACCCGGATCCCTGTTTTTACCATTAGTTCGGCGGGATAATTCAATACCGGCCATGTCATTTTGGCCCAGTACAACAGCATGGGTGAAAGCACCAGGATGATACCCGTTATCAGCAGGGTCTTGTTGGAAAATTTCCGTAATGGCAAAAGGATAAAAGCAAGCAGGGCATAAAAGAAAACGATATCACCGGGCCAGATCAGTAAATGAACAGCCCCGAGTAAAAGCATAAAGTATAACCGTCTCCGGATTGTTGGCATGAAGTTGCCGCCTCCTGCAACCCCTCTTTTGACCTGCAGTGCAATGCCCCATCCAAACAGCAGGCTGAAAATGGAATAAAATTTTCCTTCAATGAACATATGATGGAGGAAACTCATTTTGTGATCCCATTCCGGGACCAGGTAGGGACCGCTTGCCTTCGCCTGGTCACTGTACCAGCTGAACCCGTTGAGATTAGCGATGAAGATGCCCAGGATGGCAAAGCCCCGCAGCACATCCATAAAAATTTCCCTTTCCCTGGCCTGTACCGGTAGTAATGGTTGCATGATCTGATAGCTCGATTGTTGGTTAATGAAATGCGGTAGTCCTGATAGGCCGGATGAACAATACTAAATATAACAATAGAATCTTAATTAACAGCACATTGGGGGAGTAGACCGCCCCAGAACGCCAAAGACCCGACCTGGTTTTGTACAAAAGTCATCAGCTTCGGTGACCGATATCACGCATCCAAGGCATCTGCCGGCTTTAGTTTTACGATACAAACAGCAGAATGAACAGCAAATGGATTAAATTGATACTTGTTTGTCTCATTTGCATTGCTGTTGTTGCCGGGATCGTGTTATTGACCCGGATTATTTAACCTTAAAACTCCTGGTATGAAACCAAACATGGGAAACGTTGACCGGATCATCCGCGTATTAATTGCCGCAGTATTTGCATACCTGTATTTCAGTGGCACAGTGACTGGTACGCTGGGTCTGGTGCTGGTTATCCTGGGTGGCGTATTTGTGCTCACCAGCCTGGTGGGATTTTGCCCGCTCTATACACTGGTTGGGCTGAACACCTGTCCCAAAAAGAAATTATAGGTTTTTCACACAATGACCATAACAGGCAGGTCATGCAGCATTGCCTGTATCGTTATGATTCGTCCTTTCCGCCCTTTTCTCCCACAAACCATTGTTCTTTATTCCGGAAAAAGACATTGAAGGTGGTGAGAGAACCATAACAGCGGGTGATATACTGTTGCAGGTTTACCTTGTCCTCGTCGGTGAGTTTCTTGTGGCTGTTGATGTTTTGCTCCAGCACCCTTAACCGGTCACGCAACATGACGATCTTGTGAAAGAAATCTTCCACCGGGATTTCTTTCGGCTTCAGGCTTTTATCGGCCGGTTGCAGGAGCAGCATTCCTTTGATCCATTTATCGCCCAGGGGTACTGTCTCTGTCAGTCCGCCCCACATTTTCAGGATCTTCACCAGTGATTTTTCGGTTTCACTTTGTGTTTCTACTTCCACGCTAACATTCTCCGGGATGATCTCTTCCAGTTGTGTATCGGTCTTGTCGATCTCCTTGATACCCGTATTAATAAAAGATATGAGGTAAGTGGCGAAGCGGATACCCACGATCACGCCGGGGCCATGCTGGGGATGTTGCAGGCGGGTACCGATGCCGAGAGTTGTTTGTTCCATGGTTGGGGTTGATTTATACCGGGTGTAAAAATACGGGCACTCCGGAAAATTCAATTGAGATAATTTTCCAGTAACCGGCTGAGACGAATGCTTTCTTTTTTCAGTAGCAGATTTGTTTCATAAGAAATGCGTATAAACCGGATCCGGGAAACGAAAATCTTGCTTACCTCCTCGCAGAAAAGTTCCGCTTCCGCTTTGTAGAGGATATCATGGTGGTTTTGAGGGGGAGGATACCCGGGAATATCAAGTGTAAGGCAGGTCGCATCGAAATGCGTATAAATGGCAGGAAAATTTTGTTCCAGTCCGATCTTGCGTTCATTTTCCATAGCCCTCCATTCTGCCATGTCGGCAAACCTGTTATATCCCACCAGCGCATTCAACAGTGGCTGGTCATCCAGGTATCGTAATGAACCGGTCATGATCATTTGGTCAAAGGTTTCCTTTCGGTTCTGGAACAGCCGCATAAAGGCGGGGAAAATTTTTTTGGCAAATGCAAACCGGTCAACCTTAACCGGTTTTTTGATCAATGTATCAAGGATGGCGCTGTAAGTGACCAGCATCCTGCCATTTTCATTTATCAGGGAATCCAGTTGAGTACAATTGCTGTTCACATCCTGGAGTACATTGGCCAGGTATTTTTCCATTCTTTTATGTTCGATAAAATGCTCCCGCCTGTTTTCTACAACGAACCCCAGTGTGATCGCCAGGAACAGCATGAAGAAATCCCAAAAATACTGGCTCCATTTTTTGTGGTGGGTGTGCTTATGGTGTTGTACTTCCATAAAACGGGATGCCAGCGATTGCTATGATACAAAGTTACAACGCTACCCTCCGTATACAGGCTTGTTGACGAAAATCATACAGGGGCTGTGTGGAGAAGGGGTTTCCCATGACCGGATACGCAGAACTTTTCATTGAAAGTCACCTTCTCATGTATTTATAAAGAAATGCCGCGGCAAATCCAACGATCACATAGATCACAAAACGGATAAGCTTTTCTTTCCGGGTTGAATTTTCTCCGAACATCTGCCGCTTTTTAAGAGGATAATTTACATAAGCTTTTTATCGGATACAAATGGGTAGCTGCCACGTTAACTATACCGCTGACAGGGCACAGCACCACATTACTTCACCCGGTTGTATTTTCTAAGCGTTTCCATCACCAATTTATACGGCAACCCATACGCCTTGTTCCCGTTGATTCCTTCCATCGTTTCCGCTGCCACCATGGCGTTGATGATGGCTTCTTCCGTAGCCTGCACAGTGGCTTCGAAAAGGGGGTTGATAAAATCATTCGGGAGTTCATCCAGCTTTGCAAATTTATCCCGCCGGAAAGCACCCTCGTTGCCAGTGGAAAAAGCGATAAAAATATCGCCTGAGCCGTTTTCACCCCTTCCACCCACTTTGCCGATACCAATCGCAACCCTTGCAGCGATTCTCTTTAACTGGTGCGGAAGTAGGGGGGCATCCGTAGCCACCACTACAATGATAGAACCATCGCCTTCCTGTCGGTAGGACGGGGCTGCTTTGAATTCATAGTTCATAGTATCTTTCAGTTCACGGCCAACAGGAACGCCAGCAACAGTAAAATTCCTCTTGCCTCCGAAGTTGGATTGCACCAGAACGCCCACTGTATATATGGAATCCAGGATCTTTACCACTCTTGAGGAGGTTCCAGTACCTCCTTTAAATCCAAGGCACATCATGCCCGTGCCGCCGCCAATATTTCCTTCTTTTATGAAGCCACTTTTAGCACTGTCCAGCGCTTCATACGCGTGACTTTCCTTAACATGAAAACCATAAATATCGTTCAGGAAGCCATCATAGGTCTCCGCTACTACCGGGTAGGTATACCAGAAATCTTCATTGTACCACCCGGTTTATACATACCATTTTAATACGGCATCCCTAACAATACCCACACTGTTGGTATTGGTGATCATGATGGGCCCTTCCAGGAAACCCGACTCGGTGATCCAGGTGGTACCTGTCATCTCCCCGTTGCCATTCAGGGAATACCAGTTGGCAAAAACAGGGTTATTGGTCCTGCCCCTGGGTAAAACAGCCGTTACCCCGGTGCGTACAGGACCCTTTCCGCGAACATTCTTTCCTGTTCCCGAAATGATGGTACTGTAACCGACTTCCACTCCTCGGACATCCGTTATGGCGTTAAACTTTCCGGTTATCCCGTCAAAGGGAATTCCGATATCTCTTGCACGTGGTTTCTGTCCTGTTACAGTACTCCCTATTGCAGTGATCAGCAGTGATGCGAGCAACAAGCTTTTTTTCATAGTAAAAATTTCAGTGTTATAAATAACTCAGCCACCATTTTTCTTTATGCATGGTTTTGTACCTGTCATAACGCTTACATAAAGGATAGAGCGCGATCACCACGAACAGCCAAACACCATAGACCACCGGCAGCCCGTATCCTTCACCCGGGGCCACGAATAGGAATGGGAAATTCTGCCCGACATTCTTTGCATCCTCCAGGTTATGTCCCCTTGCAAAAAAGCAGATGGCAGCCAGTATGTGGATCAGATAAAGATGCAGGATATAATAGAAGAAGGCCGTACGGCCGAACACGATCATCCAGCCGGTAAACCTGTTCTTCATGTTTTCAACAATGGCCAGCAGGAGCAGGGCCGGCCCGATCGTGATGCACAGGTACAATAATGAAGGCGGGTATTTGTCAACATGCATAAAAGAAAAGAATGTATAAAGGGTATTCTTTTGGATGGTCCAGTTCACAGGGTCGCCATATACGTTTGTATAACGGAGAACAGTAAAGAAAACGATCAGCCCCAGCCCGATACGGACCAGCCATTTTTGTCTTTGGGCGGAAGTATAAGCGGATGTAAAAAAAACACCCGCGCAATACCCGAGCATCATCAAACCCGTCCATGGCGGAAAGGGATAAACCAGGAAGGCATAATGGCCCGGAGCAAATGAATAAGGGGCGAAAAACCCATGATGAAAGATATCCCACCAGAAATTGGCATTGAAACCGGGTGTTGCTTCGGGTATATCCAGCAGGTTATGCCCTGCAACCAAAATAATTCCAAGAATAAGAATCAGCTTATAGGAAAATATAAGCAGTATCATCAGCCCCAGGATCACCATACTGATACCAATGGCCCAGATCACCTGGAAGGGGATGACGTTGAAAAAAGGATTAAAGGTCCAGGCAAAGGCAACGATGGTCCACTCCGCGATGATCAGCCACAAGCCTCTTTTAAGAAGAAAGATCCC
>CAZEZE010000106.1:0-8450 GCA_964516445.1 uncultured Chitinophaga sp.
GATGTACACGTTCAATATGCAATATCTTTCCTATCTCTATATATTATATACCTACATACGTATTCCCGGCATGATCGACAGCACGGAAAATGTCAATTACGTTTTTGACCAGCTTTTCACCTACAAGCAGCATGAATCGTTTACCTGGTTTCATCATGCCTGTTATAAGTCGCTGAAAAAAGATAAGACGGGCGCCCTGGAAAGCCTGGAGAAATCATTGAATATGGGATTTGGCAGTTATTTTATGTTCAGCAGTGATAAGGATCTTGATTTTATCAGGGACACGCCTGAGTATAAGGCCTTACTGAATAAATATTTTCCGGAAGGATCTAGAAAGGAAGGTAATCACGGATAGAAACCGATCGGGTTCCCTCCGTCAACCGGCAGGGCAGTTTTTTTCAGTGGAAAAGGAAAAGAATTCGAAGAAAGGTATTTAAAACCGCAAGACTTGCGGAACTATGCCGTTTAACAGGGCGAACCCGCGGTTAGCAGCGGGAGGCAGGAAAAATGGGAGAATATCATCAACCGATTCATCCGATGGCGGTAACCGTAACATCACAAAACTTTGGAGAATTAGAAGGAAGGATCGTAAAAAAGTATACGATCGGGGAAGACGGTGGTATCCGGGTTTCTATGATCAATTACGGCGCAGCAATAACCGGTATCCTGGTGCCCGACAGGAACGGGACAATGGCCGATGTAGTACTGGGGTTTGATACATTAGAAGGCTATATATACTCCGGTCGTTTTTATTTCGGCGGTATCTGCGGTCGTTATGCCAACCGGATCGCCGATGGCAGGTTCCGTATCAACGGGATGGAATACCAGCTCTCCAAAAACATAGGTATCGGTTGCCTGCATGGCGGTTTCAGGGGATTTGATAAAAAGTACTGGGAGGCAAAGATCCTGCCCGGCAATGATGGCGTTATTTTTTCTTATACAAGCATTGATGGCGAAGAAGGGTTCCCGGGTAACCTCGATGTGAAAGTGACGTACCGCGTAACAGACAATGCGTTGCATATCGGCTACTGGGCGGTGACTGATAAGGCATCTCCTGTTAATCTTACCAACCACAGTTATTTCAACTTATCGGGTGGCGCCGATAAGGATATCCTTTCACATGAACTGCGGATCAATGCCGACAGGATCGTGGAAGTGGGTGAAGGTTATGTACCTACCGGTAGACTAAAAAGCATTTCCGGCTCTCCTCTTGATTTCAAGCAAAGCAAAAAGATCGGTGAAGGGAACGGGAAGGCGACAAAATTTGATTTTTCATGGGTGGTCAATAAGAAAATTGGTGAACTGGCGGAATCGGTTTCCCTGCGGCATATTAACAGCGGCCGTTGTTTGACCATTTTCACCACACAACCGGCGGTGCATTTTTACAGCGGGCATTTTCTCGATGGGATGATGACCGATACTAAGAACGGAAGCCATTACGGGGAATGTGCGGGACTCTGCCTGGAAACACAGCACTTCCCGGACAGCCCCAATCATCCTGAATTTCCCAATACCATCATTAAACCCGGTGAGACCTATTCAGAAAAAACGGTTTTTCTTTTTTCCGGGATAAACGAATCAAAAACCAACTGAGATGAACACTTCGCATCAAACCTCGGACTGGATCGTACTGGGAAGATATGTTGCCATTCTGTTAGGCATTGTCAGGTTAGTTATGCTCAAAAAATTATATCAACAGTTGACTATTTCCTGCAGGAAGAAATATGGGCTGGTTTGTGGTTGGGGCCACCATCAATGCGTTTAGAACGAATAAGTATTCAATGAGAAAATTAAGTTTATTGTTTGCATGCCTGACTGCGTCATGTATTCACGCGCAGGATTACCGGTCATACCCGATGTGGAATACTTCATTGCCAATTGAGAAGCGTGTGAACGATGTTGTCAGCCGGCTCACAATAGAAGAGAAAGTTGCGCAAATGCTGAATGCCGCACCGGCAATTCCCCGCCTGGGCATACCCGCCTACGAATGGTGGAACGAAGTGCTGCATGGTGTGGCCAGAACGTCTTTTAAAGTGACTTCCTTCCCGCAGGCCATCGGTATGGCGGCCACCTGGGATACTACTTCCATGTACCGTATGGCAGATTATTCAGCCAGTGAGGGAAGAGCCATTTATAATAAGGCTATTGAAACAAAACGTACGGGTGACCGGTATCACGGACTCACGTACTGGACACCCAATATCAATATCTTTCGCGACCCTCGATGGGGAAGGGGACAGGAAACCTATGGAGAAGATCCATTCCTTACTTCCATGCTGGCAAGCGCATTTGTAAGGGGATTGCAGGGCGGGGACCCTAAATACCTGAAAGCCGCGGCCTGTGCTAAACATTTTGCTGTTCACAGCGGGCCGGAACCCACCCGGCATTCGGATAATTTTAATATTTCCGTTTACGATCTGTGGGATACCTATCTCCCTGCTTTTAAGGAACTGGTGGTGAAAGCCAAAGTGGCCGGGGTCATGTGTGCGTATAATGCAGTGTACACGCAGCCTTGCTGCGCTAACGATCTGCTGATGAATGATATTTTGAGGAAGCAATGGAAATTTACCGGGTATGTTACCTCCGATTGCTGGGCCGTGGATGATTTTTTCCGCTATCATAAAACACATAAGGATGCCACTACATCTGCCGTGGATGCGGTAATGCACGGAACGGATGTGGAATGCGGGCAGTCCGTATATAAAACTTTGGTGGACGCGGTAAAAAGCGGGTTGATCAAGGAAGAACAATTGGATATATCACTGCGAAGATTATTTACGATCCGTTTCCGGCTGGGCATGTTCGACCCGTCTTCCATGGTGAAGTATGCACAAATGCATGCTTCAGCACTGGAAGCGCCGGAACATAAGGCCCATGCTTTAAAGATGGCGCAACAGTCTGTAGTTTTATTACGTAACGAGAATAATACCCTGCCGCTATCCAAAAAGCTGAAAAAGATCGTCGTGCTGGGACCGAATGCAGATAATAAACTCACATTACTCGGTAATTATAATGGAATCCCCTCAAGGATCGTTACCGTGCTTGATGGCATAAAAGAGAAAGCTGGAAGTAGTGTGGAAGTGGTGTATGAAAAAGCGGTCAATTTTGCCAATGATACCCTGATGGTGTATGAGAATATCAATAATCGTTTAAGCACGGATGGAAAGCCGGGCATAAAAGCAGAATTTTTCACCAATGAAAAACTGGAAGGTGCCCCGACCCATACATCAGTTGTTCCGGAGATCGACCAGTTTTGGGCGGAAGGGCAACTCCCGGCGCCAGGTATCCCCAGCACACATTATTCTGCGCGGTTTACCACTAACCTCTCGGCACATAAGGACGAACTGATGAATTTTGAAGCAGAGGGAGATGATGGCTACCGTGTTTTTATCAATGATTCGCTGGTGGTGGACGCCTGGCTAAGTAACCGCCGGGGAGCCAAACAATTCCGCTTGCCCGTTAAAAAAGACAGTAGCTATAAGATCAACGTTGAATTCTACCAGACTGACGGGAATGCCGCTATCCGGCTAAAAGTGGGAAACTATTTGCGGACAAATTTCTCCGAACTGGCCAACCGGGTAAGTGATGCGGATGTGATCCTGTTTGTAGGCGGCATATCACCACAACTGGAAGGTGAGGAAATGCCTGTAGCTGTTCCCGGGTTCAAGGGAGGTGACAGGACAAGTATCTTATTACCCGCCGTGCAAACGGAATTTATGAAAGCGCTTAAGGCAACCGGTAAGCCGGTTGTATTTGTCATGATGACCGCCAGCGCGCTGGCTACACCCTGGGAAAGTGAGAATATTCCTGCCATTGTCAATGCCTGGTATGGCGGACAGAGTGCCGGCACCGCTGTGGCGGATGTATTGTTCGGGGATTATAATCCTGCAGGCCGGCTTCCGGTTACCTTTTATAAAAGCGATAGTGACCTTCCTTCCTTTATGGAGTATGATATGACCGGAAGGACCTATCGTTATTTCCGCGGGGAAGCGCTTTATCCCTTCGGCTACGGCTTGTCCTATACGACGTTTAACTACAGCGGGATCAAAGCACCTGCCGCTCTTGCGAAGAACAGGAAAATGACCGTGAGTGTAATGGTAAAGAACACCGGTAAAATGCACGGGGAAGAAGTAGTGCAGTTATATGTCTCGCACCAGGATGTCATTGGCAAAGCGCCGTTGCGGGCTCTGAAAGGATTTCAGCGGATCGCTTTAAAAGCGGGACAGTCAAAGCTGGTAACATTCACGCTTACTCCGGAACAACTTTCATTGGTCAGTGAATCAGACGGAAAACTATACCAGCCGGGCGGGAAGATCACGATCAGTGTGGGTGGCGGGCAGCCGGGAGTCACGAACAAAACCACTTCCAACGTGATCAAAAAAGTGGTCACGATACAATAATGATGAAACCCTGAATCGATATTTCCGGGTACCCCAGGGAACATGATGCCTTGGTTGTGAACCGGATATTTTTGGGAACTTATTCCATCTACAATGAGTTGATCTGTCTGCCATTCAGGTGTCGTGTCTTTCGTGGATAAAAAAGCAGGTAGTGGAAACTACCTGCGTACGCCAACCCGTTTTAATAAATTGACGTTAACATGATTATTTGAGCGACCCTGGCCGTCAGGGTCGTTTTTGTTACACTTGTTAACTGAACCTGGGTGATCATCCCAACTTCCGCTTAACTCGCACATCCGATTTATTCCTGCGACAATTCAAAATTACTTTCAATAAACAGGTGTTCAAAAAATCCGTCTTGTGATTAATTGACTTTTTACAGGAAGGCAGTTCACAGTGATCTGTCCGGCCGGGAATGGAAGAAAGTTGAATTTTAATGATGAACGGTTATGTAAAAAGCGTCATGACCTAATCATCTGGTGTCATATAAGTAGTATCCTGACCAATTCCGGAACATTTCTTAGCGGTGACCTTAAACCGGTATACTATATTATTAAATGACTGGTATGACCACACATGGGGTTAAAATATTAAAATCGTTCCCGGATCCTTTTTCATGCCGGCTTGATGAAGAAGAATGGTATGAACTGTATGAGGAGAATTTTGTTATTGTTAACTGTACGGCAACGGAGATCTATTATCCCAAACACTGGACCCCGTTGTCACTGAAGGCTGTAATCAGCGGAAAAGAATACTATGACCTGGGTACGGTCCCCTATGGAGTAACAAAGGATAACCTGCTGATCCTGAATTACGGCAGCGTCTATTCCAGTTATATCAATGACCGGTTTCCCACGGAATCTTTCACTATAAATTACTCCCGTACAGTTTACCAGAAGCTCCTGGCATCAGTTTCCGGTGAAATAGATGACCTTCTTTCGAATCCATTCCAGGAGAGAAATGAGAACCTTCTATTTTTTGAAAGATTACACCCGAATGAGGGCCGGTTATCGGGGCTGATCTTACAGCTTCACCGGGTCGTACAGGAAGAGATCAGCAGGGATGACGCGGTGAGGGAACTAATGTTTGAGATATTTTGTGAAATGATCCTGTTGCAACGGGATTCCTTATCGCAGGTAGGTCAGATCAGGGCAGTGAAATCTTCTACTAAGATCGAATTATTTAAACGTCTCAATACGGCGAAAGATTATATTGATTCCTGTTTTTACAGGGATATTTCACTGGATGAATTGTCATCCATTTGTTTGCTGAACCCGTATTACCTGATCCGTGAATTCAAAAAGAATTATTTCACAACGCCCTACCAGTATCTCACTTCCAGGCGTCTTATCGAGGCGAAGAAGCTGCTGGCAAGTGATCATTTATCTGTCAATGAGATCAGCCGCCAGGTTGGATTTGACAGTGTATCCACTTTTTGCAGCCTGTTTAAAAAGCGTTTTAATACCACACCCACTAATTACCGTATCGGCTTTCCCGACAGGAAGGATTAATTCCCTGGTAGCTGGCTAGCGCTTCGTTGGCAATCACCTGAAATACATCTTCGCAACAGTGGTTAAAACGGCACCCTAACACGGTATATTATTTTGTATGAATAAACCGGGCAGGTTTTGACAAGTTGTATAGGGAGCAGGATAAAAAAAATGAACGCAGGTAAAAAGTCAATTTTTCTAAATAGTGTGCAAGCAGCATAATCCGGTCATTCGTTACTCTTATAGCTGATTCATTTGTTAATCTATAATTAATCAACCATGAGAAAATTTGCATCACTGTTTTTCATGCTGCTGTTTTCCGCAGCATTGGCATTCTCGCAGAACCGGACCATCACCGGGACTGTGACCGATGAAGCAGGCTCCCCTGTTTCCAGTGCATCCGTTATTATCAAAGGTACCCGTAACGGTGTAGCTTCCGACAATAACGGGGTCTTCCGTATCCAGGCTAAGACCGGGGATGTCCTTGTTATCACGGGGGGCATTGAGCCCGTTGAAGTGACCGTGGGCTCCGAAAGCAATATTTCGGTCAGGGCTAAACGAATTGTTGTGGCCGAAACGGAAGTGGTAGTCACAAGCGCCTATGGTATGAAGCGGGCCATACGCAATTCATCTGTCAATGCACAGGTGGTTACCGGTGACCAGTTGAACACTATCCGTTCGACAAATATCAATAACGCGCTGGCAGGTAAGGTTTCCGGTATGCAGGTAAGAAGCCAGTCTGCAGCTAAACTGGGGAATGCCGGTACGGGGAATATCAGGCTGCGCGGTGAGACCGGTTTTGGCGGTGGCGGAGACCCGATCTACGTGGTGGATGGCACCATACTTCCCAATATAAACGACGTGAACAATGATGATATCGAAGACATCACCGTGCTGCAAGGTCCGGCCGCTGCAGCGATCTTTGGCCCCCAGGGTTCCCGGGGCGCTATTGTAGTTTCATTGAAGAAAGCAAAGAAAGGTGCCAAAGGAATGGGCGTTGAACTGAATTTGGGTGTCCAGGTGGATAAAGTTTATATACTTCCCAATTACCAGAATTCTTACGGCGGCGGAAATTCGGCTGACCTGATACAGTATACCTGGAAACCGGGTGACCCCGAACTCTGGAAAAAACTGGATGGTAAATATTACCACGATTATTCGGATGATGCAAGCTGGGGTCCCCGCATGGTGGGCCAGGAATATATTCCCTGGTACTCCTGGTATGGCGGTCACCGCCTCGAGGGAACAACAGCACAATTACAGCCCCAGCCGGATAACGCGAGAGATTATTTTAATACCGGCATCACGTTCAACAACTCAGTCAGCTTTTCAAAAGCAACCGATAATGTAAACTTCCGCATGGGTTTTAACAACGTGGAAACCCAGGGATTGGTCCCCGGTACCTTCATGAAGAAGAATGTGTTCAACATCGGCGGCTCGATCGAAGTCACTTCCAAACTGACCGCATCGCTCAATTTCAATTATGCGACACAGTACCTGAACGGCGAATTCAATGACCAGTATTCAAACCAGACCTCGGGTTCATTCAACCAATGGTTCCACCGGAACCTGGATATGAAGATCATGAAGGAATTAAAGAACCTGCGTACCCCCCAGGGCATCTGGGCCAGCTGGAATCACGCTAATCCCAATACATTCGATCCGTCAAAGCAAAGGAATTTCTATGCCGGTAACTACTGGTATAATTTCTATACCTGGTTTGACCTGGTAAAGATCGTTACCAATACCGACCGGTATTTTGGTGACATCACACTGAACTACCAGTTGCACAAGAACTGGAAGCTCCGGGGTACGTACCGCAAACAGCAGAACCTGTTATGGAATGAGACAAAATTCTCCTCTGACCTGGATGAGAGCGGCACACAAACAACGGGCAACTGCGCCCAGTGCAAAGGTTTTTATCAAACCATTACCTCCAGTGTGAACCGGACCAATATTGAGGGACAACTTACTTTCAATAAACGGTTTAATAAGTTCAATGTCAATGCCAGCTTTGGTACGGATATCTTCCGTCAGCTCGACAAGGACAATAATGCCAATACCAATAACGGCCTTAGTGTACCCAACCTGTTTTCAATAAGCAATTCAAAGGACCAGCCCACTGTAGGGAATACGCGGATCGATTTCAGGTACAGTGCGATCTTCTTCACCGGTGCCTTTTCCTATAATAACATGCTGAACCTGGATCTTACGTTGCGCCAGGACTGGATGTCGGATCTGCCACCTGCCAAATCTTACATTGTATCAAAATCCGCGGGGCTTTCTTTCATCTTCAGCCAGTTGCTGAAAGTGGATGCCCTTTCATTCGGCAAACTGAGAGCATCCATCGGGGAAATCCCCACAGGTATCGGCCCGTATGCATATCCCGGATTCAACTATGCACCCGGACAATTCCAGTGGAACGGGAACATATTGATGACAACCCCTAACCAACTGGTTGACCCGAATATCCATGGCTCGGTAACAAGGCAAATGGAAGTGGGTATCGACCTGGAATTCCTGAAAAGAAGGATCGGCGCTTCCTTTACTTACTGGAGCG
>CAZEZE010000107.1:0-8447 GCA_964516445.1 uncultured Chitinophaga sp.
CTTTCATGGATTTTTCCCGGAAGAGCGGAAAACGGGAAACGAATTTGAAGTGAACCTGTCCGTTTCCTTTGAACCCGCAGAAGGAGTGCTGAAGGATATAGCTGCAACAATCAATTACACGGCATTGTTTGAACTCGTAAAGGAGCAAATGAAAAAACCGGCGGACCTGCTCGAAACCCTGGTGACAACAATTGCTGCCAGGATAAAAACTGAATTTCCCCAAACCAGGATGATCAGTATATCCCTGGCAAAACTGCACCCGCCCATTGCAGCATTCACCGGGCAGGTATGTGTAAGCTTTCGAAAAGAATATTAAATCACTTTTTTCTTCCACCTGCCGCTGCGCAGGTAGAGATAGGAGAGTGTGAATAAAATTCCCCAATAGATCAGTTCCGAGGCCCAGGCCCACACCAGGCCGAGATCCCATACGCTCAGTGCGAGATAGATATAAAGGGTATACACGAAGATGGTAATGATCTCGATGGCAAGGTTCACTCTGGTATTGCCTGTGCCCGTAACTGAATTCAGCCATACGGTGGCAACCGACATCAGCATGATACCGGCGGAGACCATGCGTATGACCGGGATCGCATCTGCATTAAACCCTTCTTCTCTCCCGTAAATACTCAGGAAAAGGCCGGGAAA
The DNA here is from genome assembly GCA_964516445.1 of uncultured Chitinophaga sp. Lineage (GTDB taxonomy): Bacteria > Bacteroidota > Bacteroidia > Chitinophagales > Chitinophagaceae > JJ008. Next base: position 646 of record CAZEZE010000107.1, read on the forward strand.
GATATTTACCAGCAGGCAAAGAATAAAGGTAAAGCCCACACTCAGTTTCATGATCTTTACGATCAGGCCGATAACCTGTTCTTTTTTCCCCTGGCCGATGATATTACTGACCATGGCATTGGCCGTGCTGGCAAAGGCCCAGGTGAAAATGCCGAAGATGCCGAAGATATTCCGCATCGTATTGCTGATGGCCAGTTGCCGTTCTCCCTTGTGCTCGATCAGTATGTAAAACAGCATCCAGGAGAGTATACTAAGCAAGAACTGCGCTACCAGCGGCGAGGATTGCCGGAAGATCAGACCCGATAAGGGCGGATCGAACTTCGTGTGTAGAAAGAGTTGAAACCGGTGATGGAATTTTTTATACAACACGATCCCCAGCACGATGAGCAGACCGGCGATCTCGGAAATAACCGATGCATAGGCAGCGCCGTTGAAACCCAGTTCTGGTAAGCCCCAATGACCATAGATCAACGCATAATCAAGCAGGATGTTTACGGCAGCCTGTACCCAGAACCCGTATTTCATATACCGGCTGTTGTTGGTGCCCACCAATAATGCATTGCCGATCTGAAATAAATAAAGGAAGGGGACACCCCAGACCCTGATCTTCAAAAAACCGATCGCCTGTTGCGACACTTCTGCGGATTTAATACTGGCGGAAAGGAGCATAGGTCCCAGTATATACGTGATCAGAATCCCGGCCACCGCAAAGAACAGGGCGATCCACAAACCCTGTGCAAATAATTTACCGATCTCCCCCGGCCGGTTCTCGCCGGCCCTTCTTGCGAGCAAACCCTGCAAACCGCTGTTAAGACCATTTCCGGCAAGGGCAAAGATGAGATAGAAAACACCGGTGATACCGGCTGTGCCCAGTTCCGTTTCTCCTAGGCCGCTGAGGAAAACATTGTTGACCACAAAATTGATCTGTGGCACCAGTAATGCCAGGCTGATTGGCAACGCGATCTTCAGGATCTGCCGGTTGCTGATCTCCACCTGTAAGTTGTGATATGCTGGTTCTGTTGACAAGGTTAATGTAATGTGTATCCGGCAACCCGGTACATTATGAGCGGGAGCGTCTCATTTTAATTCTCACGCAGAGAGCACGGAGTACGCAGAGGTTCATGATCAAACCTGTACTCTGCGTTCTCAGCGCTCTCTGCGTGGAATAATTTCAAACGAAGACCCTACCTTATAAGCGGGCAAACCTACGATAATTAAATTTTGTCTATTATTGCAGCAATTGAAAAAAATTGAAGCGGATCTTTCATCTGAAACCGGGATCGGACAGCCAGGGCATACAGCCGGTATTGAACATACGGGTGGGAGAGCAACATCTCTCCTGCGTGGTAACGGATAAGGCTTCCGGTCAGTTGAATGAATTGTTTTACTGGACCTCAGCAGAAATGAATGCGGGCGACCTTTTATTGTTGCTTGAACACCAAAAAGAACTTGCCGGACCTTTTTACCTGGTAAATATCTGTTATGATTTTCCCGGTAGTATGATGGTACCTGCTGCCGGTTTCAGGCAGGAAGATGCGGGCTTGCTGAATTCTGCTTTGCCGGGTTCAGGAGACACTTCTCTATCAATCACCGAGTGGCTGGCCGAATGGCAACTATACAATGTGTACTCCGCGCCAAAGGATATTCATGACCTGCTGATGAAAAGATTCCCGGTTGCCAAATTCTGGCACCAGTCAACGGTGGCTCTAAAAAATATCCGTGCCAGCGCGGCAGAGGGCTGTTTGCAGGCTGATTTCCGTCACCATGATTTTTCTCTTATTGCTGTCCGTTCGGGCAAACTGTTGCTGGCCCGGAGTTTTGAATACAGCACTCCGGAAGATGTGATCTATTACCTGCTGCGCACCTGCCGGCAGTTTTCCCTGTCGCAGAATGAAGTAAGCGTAGAACTGTCGGGCCTGGTGGATAAGCAATCCGCCTTATACAAAGACCTATACCAGTACTTCAATCAAATCCGTTTCCGGGAAAATAACTGGATGCTGCATGAAAGTGAATACCCTGCACACTTCTTTACATCACTCAACGATCTTTCCGTATGCGTGTCATAAGCGGAACACTCGGTGGCAGACGGTTCAACCCGCCGTCCAGTATGCCGCATACACGCCCCACTACGGACATCGCAAAGGAGGGGCTGTTCAACATCCTGCAAAATAATTTCGATTTTGAGGAACTGAAAACGCTGGACCTGTTTGGCGGAACCGGCAGTATTAGTTATGAACTGGCATCAAGAGGCGTTCCCGACCTGACCATCGTGGAAAAAGATCCCGCTATGTATGAGTTTATCAAAAAAACAGCCGCGGGTTTCGGGATCAGTCATCTCCAGACGGTGAAATCGGATGTGTTTAAATTCATTCACAGTTGCACGGAAAGGTTTGATCTCATTTTCGCCGGACCGCCATATGCGCTCAGCAGCATTGACGACCTGCCCCGGCTCATCTTTGAAAAGCAACTGTTGAAAAAAGACGGTTGGTTCATTCTTGAGCATACCCCGAGGAATACGTACAAAAAATTTCCTTTTTACCGTTCGGAACGCAACTACGGGACTACGATCTTTAGTTATTTTGAGGAGAACAGGGAATAGAGTGAGAGTTAGGAGTTCGGAGTTCGGAGTCAGGAGTCAGGAGTCGGGAGTAGAGAGTCGGGAGTCGGGAGTCGGCCTTTTGCAAATCAGCACATCTGCACATTGGCAAATCGTCAAATCGTCAAATCGGCACATCGTCAAATCGGCACATCGGCACATTGGCACATCAGCACACCAGCACATTTGCCCCCTTTTTGACGTACCTTTAAGCCCTTGAATCACACCTTAAACCGGTTATGTTCCCGAATATTTTCCTGCGTTCGTTCCGCATATTATTATTCCCCTTTTCATTGCTTTACTGGCTGGGCATTGCGGTAAGGAATTTCTTGTATGACAGGAATATTTTGCGATCCAGCCGCTTTGGATTGCCGCTGATATGCGTGGGAAATCTCAGTGTTGGAGGTACCGGAAAATCACCGATGGTGGAGCTGCTGGTGGAAATGCTGAAGGACCGGTTCAATGTGGCGACACTCAGCCGGGGTTATAAGCGCAAAACAAAGGGATACGCCCTGGCAGGTCCGGGAAGCACAGCACTGGAAATCGGAGATGAGCCAATGCAGTTTCACCTGAAGTTCCCGGATGTGCCCGTAGCCGTGGGAGAGGAACGACTGGATGCGATCCCGCAGTTATTGCATGACAGACCCTCTACAGAACTGGTGATCCTGGATGATGCGTTTCAGCACCGGGCGGTGACCGCGGGAATGAATATCCTGCTGACAGACTATCATAACTTGTTTACAAGGGATTTTTACCTGCCAACGGGTGACCTGCGTGACCTGAAAAGCAGTTATAAAAGGGCGGAAGTGATCGTCGTTACCAAATGCAAACCGGAGCTGGATGAATCGGAACGGCAGGAACTTATCCGGGAAATAAACCCGGCATCGGGGCAGCGTGTTTTTTTTACCACGCTGGATTATGGGTTGCCTTACCATTTTACCGGGGAAAAGAAATTCATATTCAGCCCGCAAACGGATGTCCTGCTGGTCACCGGTATTGCTAACCCGCGGCCGCTGAAGAAAATGCTGGAGAAACATCATAACAGTTACCAGATGATCCAGTATCCCGACCACCATATTTTCTCGATCGATGACTGGAAGGAGATCCGGAAAAAATTTGAGTCGATCCCTTCCTCCGGTAAAATGATCCTAACGACCGAAAAGGATGCCGTGCGGCTGGAGAAATTCAAAAAGGAATCCGGGGATCTTCCCCTTTTCATCATCCCGGTGCGGCACCGGTTCCTCTTCGGGGAGGAGAATCAATTCAAACAGGTAATGGAGGAGTTCATCCTTCATTTCAAAAAAGCAGCATCATAATAATGGGAAGAAAAAATTCAAAAAAGAACAAGCAAAAGGAAAGAAAGAGACAGGCCCATGACCAGTTGCTGAAGGGCGCACTCGAAATAACCCGTTCCGGGATGGGATTTGTCAAGATAGAGGGAATGGATGTTGACGTCATGGTCCGCCCGGGTGATTTTCATACGGCGCTGAATGGAGACACCGTTTTGCTGGCGATCAAGGAAATGCGCAGCAGCGGGAAACGCATGCAGGGAGTGGTGAAGGAAGTGCTCCGCAGAAAACGGGTTGAATTCATTGGCCGGTTGCAGATGAACAAGGGCTTTGCCTTTTTCGTCGCTGAAATGGACAAACCTATGCCGGATATATTCATACCACTCCCTAACCTGAATGGCGCGAAGGACAATGACCGGGTGGTGGTAAAACTGCTGGATTGGGAGGACAATGGTCAGCGACCGGTAGGGGAAGTGATGAGTGTGCTGGCCGATGAGGGTGGCAATGACGCGGCCATGAAAGGCATCATGCTGGAAGAGGGTTTTCCGCTTTCCTTCCCTGATGAAGCGCTGGAAGTGGCGGCAAGGATACCGGATGTAATTTCCGCCGATGAGATAAAAAAACGAAAAGATGTAAGGGATCTGCTCACGTTCACGATCGACCCGGCGGATGCAAAGGATTTTGACGATGCAGTCTCGTTCCGGAAGTTAAAGACCGGTAACTACGAGATCGGTGTTCATATAGCCGATGTAAGCCATTACCTGGAACCGGATACGGAACTGGATAAGGAGGCCTATCTCAGGGCCACCTCCGTTTACCTTCCCGACCGGGTGAATCCCATGCTGCCGGAGCATATTTCCAATTTCCTTTGTTCACTCCGTCCCAAAGAGGATAAACTAACGTTCTCCGCCATATTTCAGTTAACACCCAAAGGGGAAGTAAAACAGTACTGGCTGGGCAAGACCGTGATCCATTCGGATCACCGGTTCACATATGAGGAAGTGCAGGCCATCATCGAAGAAAAGGCCGGTTTGTACGCGGAAGAAGTGCTCACCTTAAATGATATCGCGCAAAGACTGAGGAAAAAAAGATTCAACCATGGCGCGATCAATTTTTCTTCGCAGGAAGTCCGCTTCAAACTCAGCGAAAAAGGTGAACCGGTCGGGATCATGATCAAGGAAAGCAAAGAAGCCCACCAGCTGATCGAGGAACTCATGCTGCTGGCCAACAGGACCGTGGCGGAAAATGTTTCGAAACTGAAATTCAACAACAAACCGTTGCCCTTTCCCTACCGGATCCATGATGATCCTGATGAAGAGAAACTGGTGCCATTTGTGGCGTTCGCGAAGAAATTCGGGCATAAGTTTGATACCTCATCACCGGATAAGATCGCCAGTTCCTTTAACCAGTTGTTGAAGGATGTGCATGGTCGACCGGAGCAGCATGTGCTGGAACAGCTCGGGATCCGCACGATGGCCAAGGCGAAATATACAGCGGAGAATATCGGTCACTACGGACTGGGGTTTGAGAACTATTGTCATTTCACATCACCCATACGCCGCTACCCGGATGTGCTGGTGCACCGTATACTTTTTGATGTGCTGAATAACAAAGTGCAACCGGATAAAAAACTGGAGGATAAATGCGTGCATTGCAGTGAGCGGGAACGGGCGGCCATGAATGCGGAAAGGGCAGGGAACAAGTATATGCAGGTGGTATACATGAAGAATTATCTCGGGGAAGAGTTTGAAGGGATCATCAGCGGGGTCGCCTCCTTTGGTTTCTGGGTAGAAACTGTAGAGCATAAATGCGAGGGCCTGGTGAGCATCAACAGCCTGCTCGAATATGATGAGTTCAGGCATGAGGAATCGGATTACTGCCTGGTAGGCCGCCGGAGCGGGCGGAAATTCCGGATGGGCGATAAGGTCTGGATAAAAGTGGTGGCCGCGAATCTCACGAAGCGGCAACTGGATTATGAGTGGGTGGTGGCGGGAGATATTGCGGCGGAAAAAAGTACAACTGCAAAAAGTAAGAAAAGGAAATAGTTTTAATGTCCTGTTATAATCAATATTCATTATTCCCGGAGTGGTTTAAAATTTCTTATTTGATTAGAATTGGCACACGGATGACACGGTTTAGACGCCTGCCTGTCGGCAATCAGGGATAAGAACGGATCTATTCCGCCATCGGCGGAATCATCCGTGTAAATCGTAGTGGAAAATTGGCCCTGTAAAAAGATTTCAGGATAAAAATGTGTTTTATCCGTCTGGTCCGTGATATCTGTGTTCTGTTCTTAGAATTAAATTGGACCGGGCCACAGGGAAAGAAAAGTTATATTAATGTTTAACTTTAGCCGTAGGTAAATAAAGGACGGAATTAAAATTAATGTCAATAATTTTTAACCCACGCAGTCCCCTCTCTGCGTGAAACTCTGTAGTATGCAATCATTCGAACTGCTGTCACAAAAATTCACCCTTTACTTCGATAAACGGCATTTTCCCGCCGAACCGGCCTCTTTGTATGAGCCGAATGAATATTTTCTGAAACTGGGAGGCAAAAGGATCAGGCCTGTGCTCTGCCTGATGGGCAATGAACTCTTTGAAGATATCAGTGAGGATGCGTGGCACGTGGGTACGGCCATCGAACTTTTTCACAACTTCACCCTGATCCACGACGATATCATGGACAAGGCCCCGCTACGCAGGGGTAAAGAAACGGTGCATCATAAGTACGGGGAGAACACGGCCATACTCGCCGGCGATGTGATGCTGGTGATGGCTTATGAAGAACTCAATAAGATCGGGATATCTTTCCTTCGGCCGATATTGTCTCTCTTCAACAGGACCGCCCGCGAGGTATGTGAAGGACAGCAGATGGACATGGATTTCGAGTCCATGGAAACCGTTTCGCTGGAGGCTTACCTGAAAATGATCGAACTGAAAACTTCGGTGGCCCTCGCCGCCAGTCTTCAAACGGGTGCCATCCTGGGCGGGGCGGGAGAAAGGAACCAGAACCTCCTCTACGAATTTGGAAAAAAACTCGGGATCGCTTTCCAGGTGCAGGATGACTACCTGGATGCTTTCGGTGACCCGGAAAAATTCGGGAAACAGGTGGGAGGTGATATCCTGGCCAATAAAAAAACATTCCTGTTGCTTCATGCCCTGGAAACCGTGTCCGGCAGTCAGAAAGGTGAGCTGGAAGGACTTCTAAAGAACGGCGCCGCTGATAAAGTGGAAAGAGTGCAGCAGATCTTCCATGACTGTAAAGTGGACGAATGGGCCCTGCAGTTAAAGAATAAATACCTCGATGAAGCTTTTGAACACCTGGAAGACATTGCCGTACTTTCCAAAAGAAAAGAACCACTCCGGGAACTGGCGCATTTCCTGGTGAAAAGAGAGTATTGAGCAGTTTACATTCATTTTCCCTTTCAACATATTCTTATTACCGTTTCCTTTTAAAATTGGCTTCAAAACCGGTTTTTTTCCTATTTTGAATGACAAAACCAACTGTTATGGCCAATCAACTCTTCCGTAAAAAAGATATCCCGAGTATTCTCAAAGAAGCTGAAGCCGGAATGCTTGACGGGCATTCGGTGGGTCTCAAAAAGGTTCTGGGTGTTCGGGACCTCACTTTCTTCGGGGTGGCGGCCATTATCGGGGCGGGGATATTCAGCGGAATTGGTTCTGCAGCCTCCAGTGGAGGGCCCGGGGTTGTTTTCCTTTACATCTTTACCGCCATTGCCTGCGGTTTTGCAGCCTTATGTTACGCCGAGTTTGCTTCCACTGTCCCGGTTTCGGGTAGCGCTTATACCTATTCCTATGTGGCATTCGGTGAGATCTTTGCCTGGATCATCGGCTGGGACCTGCTGATGGAATATGCCATCGGTAATATTGCCGTAGCTATTTCCTGGAGTGACT
>CAZEZE010000108.1:0-8405 GCA_964516445.1 uncultured Chitinophaga sp.
AAGAAGTTTTGATGGCAATTCGTTTGAGGTAGTAGGAAATGTTAAAGCCCGTAACAGGGGTATCAGGGAACTTTACAGTTTCAATGACAACAGTTCATTCACCGGCACTGCATATTACCGGCTTTCCAGTATTGATAATGACGGGAAATACAGTTTTTCAAGAGTAGTGGCAGTTGCAGAAAGCAACCGGGATGCTCCGGCATTTGTTGTCCTTAACCCGGTTCAGGCAGCCATTACAATCTTCAATAAATCATCTTCTGGAGGGATGTATGGATACCGGGTATACAGTTCATCCGGACAACTTGTTCTGAAGGGCGATATCAGCCTGGGGAGTAATGCGGCCGGGATTATCAGGCTGCCCCTGAAATTACCCTATGGAATTTACACACTGGAGATTGCCAATGAAAAGACCCGGTATACACAACAGCTGCTGATTGAGAAATAATATCGATTTGCCTTCATTAAGCGGTAAATGGCGGGCAAAACCGGAGAATTCTTATGGCTGGACGAACACTTTTCACGACCAGTTCCGGCTTGTCTATCATTTGTAGGCCGGTACTGGAAGATAACAAAATTTAACAGGATCGTCCCCGATTATCCCGGAAATGGCTGTAAGGGGTATAAAAGGATTTTGGAAAAGTCAGCCTACTGACGAGGAAACAATTTGGCCGTTACTTACTTCTTTTCTGTATTCTTTCAGCAGAATATTCTGACTATTGCAGTCATATGCAGATTTCCGAATTGTAAATTTTGATGGTCTCCTTTATTGACCTGTTGCACACTGCCGGGAAATTGGAGTAGCATTCAGTTTATTGTTTAACTGATAAACAGGCAAAAGAACGCAAAGTGCTGCAATTGTTCAGGAAGAAGTGTGGTAGCTGATGTAGTATATCAGCTTCTGAATTTTGAACTGGCCTGGGGATTACCCGGGCATCCATATTTTTGAGATGCGCAGGATGTGGCCAGAACTACAAGTGTAAGCAGTGTCAAGGCGAGGAATAACTTATTTTTCATACAAGGTGGATATTTGAAAGTTAAACGATAAAAGTGGCTTATTATTTTACTATTACAAAGATAACCAGCAGTGACCATTCGCGCCAGAGAAAATTTTCTCATGTTTTCTGGGGTTGTTACTAAGTATAAAATACTGGTTATCTTTGAATCACAAGGATTCAGGCTAAAAAATTGATTTTGCAGAGTTTGGCAAACCGTTAACTTTACCGCTTTCCGCGCCGAGGACCCGTTTCAAACGGGTCGAAGGCGGTTCCCGACTAAACCATAAGTGTAATTACTGACCCGATGCTTCAACTGAAAAAGCCGCTAGCCTTTATTGACCTGGAAACGACCGGTATCAACCTGGGTACCGACAGGATTGTGGAAATCGCCATTGTGAAGATCCTTACCGACGGCACAAAGAGTATTAAACGCAAACTGATCAACCCCGAGATACCCATCCCGAAAGGAGCCAGCGATGTGCATGGCATCACGGATGATATGGTGAAGGATGCACCTGCTTTTAAGCAAGTCGCGCAGGAACTGAAGCAGATGCTGGATGGCTGTGACCTGGCCGGGTATAATTCCAACCGTTTTGATATCCCCCTGCTGATGGAGGAGTTTTTAAGGGCACAGGTGGATTTTGATATGAAGAACCGCAAATTGCTGGACGTTCAGAATATCTTTCACAAAATGGAACCACGGACTCTCGGGGCCGCCTATAAATTTTATTGCAATAAGACACTTGAAGGTGCGCACGGCGCAGAAGTTGATGCAACGGCGACCTATGAGATACTGGAAAAGCAACTGGAAAAATACCCGGAACTCGGAACGTCGGTTGACTCGGTGCTGAAGATCCTCGGGGAGGACCAGATCGTTGATTTTGCGCGACGTTTTGTTATGGACAACGGCACAGAAGTATTCAACTTCGGCAAATTCAAGGGCCGTCCCGTAGCGGATGTACTCAAGGCTGAACCTCAATACTACGACTGGATGATGAAAGGCGATTTTCCGCAGCATACCAAGCAGAAACTCACCGAGATATACACCCGTACCCTGCTTAAGAAAAGCTGAGAATGTCACTAACCGGTGAACAATTTTTAACACCCCTTGCTGCCGAATTATCGTAAATTCGGTTTTAAGCTTTATTAAATACCTGGAAAAACTCGTCGTCATACCAACCTTCAACGAGAAGGAGAATATCAGCAATATCCTTCATGCCATTTATGGCCTGAAGGAGGATTTTCATATCCTGGTGGTGGATGATAATTCTCCCGACGGTACGGCACAGATCGTCAAGGATCTGCAGCCCCAATTTCCCGGCCAGCTATTTATTGAGGAAAGAAAAGGTAAACTGGGTCTGGGCACAGCCTATATTCATGGATTCAAATGGGCGTTGGCTGCAGGATACCGGTTCATTTTTGAGATCGATGCCGACTTTTCTCATGATCCGGCCGACCTTTCCCGGCTCTATGCTGCCTGTAAATACCAGGGCGCCGACCTGGCCATTGGTTCGCGGTATGTTAAAGGAGGGGGTGTGGTGAACTGGCCAAAAAACAGGATCGCTCTGTCCAAAGGCGCTTCTGTATATACCCGCATGATCACCTGGATGCCGGTCAGGGATCCGACTGCCGGTTTCATGTGTTACAAAAGAGAAGTACTGGAGACCATTAATCTCGATAAGATCCCGTTTGTGGGTTACGCCTTCCAGATCGCCATGAAATTCACGGCCTGGAAACTTGGTTTCAAACTAAAGGAAGTACCGATCATTTTCAAGGACAGGATCTATGGCATGTCAAAAATGAACAAAGGGATCGTGAAGGAAGGAATCCTTGGCGTTCTGATACTGCGCTGGAAAAGCTGGTTTACCAATTACCGGAAAAAGGTGACCAACCAGGAGAACGGTAACACAACCGTTAAGGCGATACCCCAGAACGAAATACTGGCGGAAAGCAAATAACCCCTTTTTTACTTAGTTTACAGGCCGATGAGAAAGGCCTTTCTGCAACTGCATATTGCTGTATTCCTGGCAGGATTTACGGGAATACTGGGACGCCTGATCGACCTGAATGAAGGATTGCTGGTCTGGTACCGGTTGCTGATCACTTCCGTTACCATGTGGGTGTTATTTATACTGACCAAAAAACTCAGGCGGATTCCGTTTAGGGACATATTGAAATTATCCGGAATTGGCTTCCTGTCGGCGTTGCATTGGGTTACTTTCTACGGTTCCATTAAATACGCCAATATTTCAGTTGCGCTTGTTTGTTTTTCGGCCGTTGGTTTTTTCACGGCTTTGCTGGAACCGCTGATCCTTCGCGCGCGGGTAAAATGGATGGATGTAGTGCTGGGGCTGTTGGTCATGGGAGGGATCTATATCATTTTTCATTTTGACCCGCAATATAAAACGGGGATCATCCTCGGGATACTGTCTTCCGTACTGATCGCCATCGCAATCATCCTGCTCAAGCAAATGGTAAAAAGGATCAATCCCGAGACCCTGCTGACATACCAGATCACCGGCGGGTTGGTAACACTTTCCGCCGTGATGCCCTTTTACATGCGGGAATTCCCCACCGGATATGTTTTCCCTGATGCCAACGACTGGATGTGGCTGCTGGTGCTTGCCTGGCTCTGCTCGGTTATCGCATTTCAGTTCTCCGCCTACGCGCTGAAAAAATTATCGGCTTTCACGGTAAACCTCACTTTTAACCTGGAGCCGGTGTACGGGATCATCCTCGCCTTTATCGTTTACCGCGAGAATGAACTACTAAGCAAATGGTTCTTTATCGGATTTACCCTGATAGCGGCAGCGCTGCTGGTACATGTCCTGATGCTCATCCGGGAGAAAAGAAAAATAAAATTGCATGCGGTCCGCTGACTACCACCAGAAAATAATTGATTACTACCGTGACACGGAGAATGCCTACCGGGACTCCTGGGACCTTAACAACAGCCTGGCCATCCATTACGGCTATTGGGATGAGAACGTGAACTCGTTCCCACAGTCATTGTTACGTATGAACGAGGTGATGATGGAAGCGGCGGCCATTCGTTCTACCGATACGATACTGGATGCCGGTTGCGGGGTGGGCGGGAGCAGTATTTTTTTAGCATCGGTACTGGGTTGCCGGGTCACGGGAATAAGCCTGAGCGACAGACAGGTGCTGCAGGCAGTTAAAAACGCTCAAAAGAAAAAGGTGGGAGCACTGGTTGATTTCAGGAGAATGAATTTTTCCGCCACCGAATTCCCGGATCAGAGTTTTGATGTGGTTTGGGGTTGCGAGAGCATATGTTATGCGGAGGATAAAGAGATATTTATTAAGGAGGCCTGGCGACTGCTGCGACCGGGTGGCCGGCTGGTGGTGGCCGATGGGTTTGTGCGTTCGTTTGCCAATAATGAAGATCCTGTCATCCGCCGCTGGCTGGATGGCTGGCAGGTGAATTACCTGGAGACTCCAGAGCGGTTCAGCGGTTTTATGAAAGAGGCAGGGTTTTCCGATATTCATTACCGTGATATTTCCCGGGAGACGGCACATTCTTCCGCGCGTTTGTACCGGTTCTACTTCCTGGCCAGTTTGTACCTCCTGTGGAAGAAGATCAACTTTTCCAAACCTGCTACAGAAATGCAGAAAAAGAATATCCGGGCCTGTAAGTATCAGTACCGGGGGATGCAAAAAGGTTTGTGGGCATATGGGATTATCACCGGAGTGAAGCAATAGGTAATCGACAATCGACAATGGGCAATGGGGAATAGGCAATCGGCAGGAGATTTATACGGCAAAAACACCATTATAATATTCTTTGTTCCTTGAGGTTTCGAAATATATTAGTCAAACGAACCTCCCCTGATTTTCATTATCTTGGAAAAATAAATTATCCATATGCAGCGATTTTTTGCAGTCATTGTTTCATTATGCTGTTTTTACTTTTCACAGGCACAAAAAAAGCCGCTAGATCATACGGTGTACGACAACTGGCAGCATATCGGTGAAAGACTGATCAGCAATGACGGGAAATGGGTGGTCTTTACTATTGATCCGCAGGAAGGGGATAATGAACTGGTGATACGATCCTCCGATGCGGTCTATAAGAAAACAGTTCCGCGGGGCTACAATGCTGTAATTACCGAAGATAGCCGCTACCTCATTTTTAAAATAAAACCATTCTTTAAAGACACCCGTGAGGCAAAGATTAAAAAGAAGAAGGCGGATGATTTTCCTAAAGACTCCCTGGCCATAATTGAATTGGGTAAGGAAGAGATATGGAAAAAAGGAATGGTGAAGAATTATAAGACGGCACAAAGATCATTCGGCTGGGTGGCTTTTCAGCTGGAAAAACAACAGGAGATCCCCAAAGTGAAAACCCCCGACACAAAAACGACCAGCCGGCAAACAGACAGCCTGAACCGCGTTATTGATTCTTTGCAAAAACTGATCGAATCCACACCACAGAAGAAAAAGAAAAAACGTGATGATGACGAATTGAACGAAGCACCCGGGGCCAATGATAGTGAACTATATAACTTTGGGGTTCAGACTCCTGACTCCGAACTTCTAACTCCGAACTCAACAAAAGATGCCGAAGGCGATGAAACCTCAACCACCCCCGCTGAACCCGCCAACGACCTCGTTGTAAAAGAACTTTCAACCGGAAAAGAAACCGTTTTTACAAAAGTGCTCGAATATTATTTCTCCAAAACGGGGGATAAATTATTATTTGAACAGGCAAAGGACCCTGCCGATTCGCTGAGTATGAGACGAGTGATTTTGTATGACCTGAAAACAGGTCAGCCGGTAACGCTCAGCAATGGCGGGAATGATTTCAAAAACTTCGCGATGACAGATGACGGCTCAAAAGTGGCCTATGTGGCGGATCGGGAAGCCAAACCGAAGGACCTTGTTCGATTCTATAAACTTTGGTTTTACAAAGAGGGTATGGATACGGCGGAAAAGATTGTTGATAAGAACGCAATCGGGATGAAATTGGGAATGACCGTCAGTGAATTTGGCAGTATCAGTTTCAGTAAAAGCGGCAGGCGCCTGTTTTTCGGCTCAGCCCCGGTCCCGGTACCCAGGGACACGACCCTTATTGAAATGGATATGCCCAAACTGGATATCTGGCATTACAATGACGATTACCTGCAAACGGTACAAAATTTCCCGGCCCGGCTTCGGGCAGCACAGCAGGAGAATTACCTCACCCTGTATGATCTTGAAACAAAGAAGATCCGGCAGATAGGCAGCAGGGAGATCCCGCAGGTGCTTGCTACCAATGAGGGAGACGGGGAAACATTTGTGGGTGTCACCGATTTTGGTAAAAGGGTTGAGAGCCAGTGGTTAGGTGCCACCCGGAAGGATATTTACGCCATTGATGTAAATACGGGAACTAAGATGATGGTGAAGGAAAACCTGCACGGACAGGTTTATCCTTCTTCAACAGGAAAATACATCATGTGGTACGACCGCAAGGCCCGTGAATATTTCGTGTGGGACGGCAGCGAGGTGAAAAATATATCGGAAAAAATCAGGCCAGCGATGTGGAATGAAGAATTTGATTCACCCGATGACCCGAATAATTATGGCGTAATGGGCTGGCACGAGGGGGATTCGGCTGTTTATGTGTATGACCGGTTTGATATCTGGGCCATCCCATTGACCGGGGGATTAACAGCGAGAAATATTACCGCCAATGGCAGGTCGACAAAGACCAGCTACCGTTACCTGCGCCTCAACGAGGAGGAGCGATACATTACATCTGCGCAGGATGCATACTTCAGTTTTTTCAGCCAGGAAACGAAACAGGCAGGATTGCTCATGGGCCATGTCCGGGATAGGGTTACCCCGATGCAGACGATCACCGGTGGTGAATTCAGTTATGGACTGATCAGGAGTGCAAGTAATTCCGGAAACCTTATTTATACAAAAGAGAATTACAGCATGGCGCCGGATATTTACCTCAAAAAAATTTCACCGCTTTCCCCGGGGAATAACCCGGTCTCTGTAACTCCGGATATTGAGATCAGGCTCTCTGCAATAAACCGGCAGCAATCCAATTACCTCTGGGGAACCGCCGAACTCTTCAGATGGAAAGCTTATAACGGGAAAGATGCAACGGGGATCGTATACAAACCCGAAAATTTTGATCCGAAGAAGAAATACCCGGTGATCGTTTATTTCTATGAGAAACTTAGCCAGGGTCTTTTTGATTATAAGGAGCCAGCGCCTATCCGCAGCGCGGTAAATGTTCCCTATTTTGTCAGCAACGGGTATATTGTCTTTATGCCCGATATCGAATACAAAGTGGGATATCCCGGCCAAAGTGCCTATGATTATATCGTGAGTGGCGCCAGGGCGCTGGTTAAGAAGGGCTGGGCCGACAGTACCCGAATGGCCCTGCAGGGACATAGCTGGGGCGGTTACCAGGCGGCACAGGTTGCCACTATGACAAAATTATTCAGCGCCGTATGGGCTGGCGCGCCTGTTGCCAACATGACCAGCGCTTATGGCGGGATACGCTGGGAGAGCGGAGTGAACCGTCAGTTCCAGTATGAGAAAGCGCAGAGCCGTATCGGGGCTACACTCTGGGAAAGACCTGAGCTGTATATAAAGAATTCACCATTGTTTCATCTTGAAAAGGTTACAGCACCCATCGTCATCATGCACAATGATGCCGACGGGGCCGTGCCCTGGTACCAGGGGATTGAATTGTTCACTGGACTTCGTCGGCTGGGCAAAAAAGTCTGGATGTTGAATTATAATGGTCAGGGCCACGGGCTCTCACAGCGCCAGGATATGAAGGACTACCATGTGAGGATGCAGCAATTCTTCGACTATATGCTGAAAGGCGCCAAACCCACTCGATGGATCACGGAAGGAGTGCCTGCCATTAAGAAAGGGAAGGATTGGGGACTAGAGATTGATTAGGTAAGAAATTCTCAATATTCAACTCTCAATTTTCAAGTACGTTTCATAGCAGGATCCTTGTGAATTGAGCATTGATCGTTGAGCATAGAACATTTTTTTGGGTCAGGTAAATGAAGTTCTTTATACAAAACAGTGTTCTGAATACCTATTAACCACTAAGCAGCAGCCGTGATAAACTTCACCAGGCTCCTTTTTGCCACCGGCAGCAGGGTTTCATCCACCGGGAAATGCAAATCGGTTTCGATGGAATAAACAGCAGGATTGGGAAGGTCTTTCCGGTGCCGTATGAGTTCCGATTTGATATGTTCGTAAGTGCTGCTCAGGCTGCGTATCCAATGATCGATAAAGGCTGTCCTGATGCTGCGGTATCTTTCATCATGTTTTTCAAAGATGGAAAGGCGGTAATGGTAAACATGCGTACGGTTGCTTTCCCCGGCGCTTAAAAAGAAATATCCCTCCTGTGTATCCAGGGGAATGATCCCCACC
>CAZEZE010000109.1:0-8354 GCA_964516445.1 uncultured Chitinophaga sp.
GTATTTTCTTCAACCATCTCTATTTCACTAGATCCCCTTTCAGCCTCATCAGTTCCGTCTCCGCAACCTTTGTATTGAACCTGGCTGTAATGAGCCGGGTATAGGCATCCTGCAGGCTTTTCTCCGCTTCTTTCAGTTGTATAAGTGTGTTGGAGTTGAGTTTGTAAACCTGGAATACAATATCCACGTTCTCTCTCGCCAGCAGGATATTTTCTTCTTCCAGGGCGAGCGCCCTTTTTTGTAATTCATAATCTTTATAGGCATTGATCACGGACAGGCTGACCAATGACCGCTGGTTCTCATAGATCAACTGCTGGTACTGGATATCCAGTTGTGCCTGGCGGATGTTACGTTTGACCGTAAAGTTGTTCAGTATGGGAATCGTGGCGGTCACACCGATCGTGCGGCCGATATTCCTGCTGTACAATGGCTGGAAGGGATTTACGGTAGCCTTATTATTGTTTCTGCCATAACTGTAAGCGGAATTTAGAGCGATGACCGGGAAACGCTCCGCTTTCCGTTCTTTCAGGGTAAAGTTGGCGATATCAATATTCTTCTTTGCCATGAGCAGGGCAGGATTGCTGTTTTCAATATTCTGCTGTATATCACCGAGGGCAACCTGCATATTCAACGGAATGGAATCGCTGACATCATACGTGGCTACGTTGGATACATTCATTGCCTGGTTCAGCATTTCCTTGAGCTGCGCGATCAGGGTTTGCTGCTGGAGTTGCGCCGCTTTCTGCGCATTCAGGTCTACTTTGCTTTGCAGTACATCCGGTTTGGCGCCCACGCCGATGTCGAGCTTGTATTGCGCCAGTTTCACCCGCTCACTGCTCAGTGCAATTTGTTCTTCCACGGCTTTCAGTTGCTGTTTCTGCCGGACGATATTGTAGTAATTGGTGATCACTGCCGCCACCGTATTCACAACCTGGTTTTTAATACCCAGCTCCCCGAGGGTGATGAGTTCCTTTGCCTTATCACGGGTGGCAAACATTTTCATACCGTCAAACAATGTCCAGTTCAACTGAACACCGAGGTTGATGTTATTGGACCTGATATCATTCAGCTCCCTTTCCGTACCATCCTGGAACCGTTGTTTTTGCGCATTGTTGTTCCAGGTGCCGCCGAGGTTCCCGTTCAGCCGGGGAAGGAAAGCGGCGTTCCGGAAGGAGTAATCGAGCGCCGCCACCATGGAATCATTTTTGGCCAGCCGGATATCAAAATTGTTTTGCAATGCGGTAGCAATGGCTTCATCGAGGCTGAGCACTTTTTGTGTATTTCCGTTAAGCGCCGGTAGCAACAATATGGATAAGAGGAGTCTTTTCATGTCAGGTTAAACAGTTTGTACCTGCCCTGCGGGTACTGCAATAGTTTGCGTTTCCGGGTGTACGTTTTTGTCAAATTCACTTTGTTTCTTTTTTCTGGCGAGGAAAGAATACATAGCAGGTATCACAAACAAGGTCAGTATCAGCGAAAACATGATACCGCCAACAATGACAACTCCCAGCGGTATGCGGCTGGTGGCCGAAGCGCCGAGGGATAATGCCAGTGGAAGCGCTCCCAGCGACATGGCAAGACTTGTCATCAGTATGGGGCGTAATCGCTGGGTGGCGGCATAGATCACCGCCTCCGATTTTTTCATTCCCAGGTTCTGCTGGCTTTTATTGGCAAATTCCACGATCAGGATACCGTTCTTTGTTACCAGCCCGATCAGCATGATCATGCCGATCTGTGAAAAGATGTTAAGTGTATGCCCGAACAACCATAAAGACAATACCGCGCCGGCAATAGCCAGCGGAACGGTGAACATGATGATGAGCGGGTCAATAAAACTTTCAAATTGCGCGGCCAGGATCAGGAAGATGAGTCCCAGTGCCAGGATAAAAGCGAAACTGGTATTGCTGCTGCTCTCCTGGAAATCCCTGGAAGAACCGGTGAGTGCCGTGGCAAATGTTTCATCCAGTAATTTATCCGATATCCTGTCCATCTCGGCTATCCCGTCACCAATGGTATAGCCCGGTTGCAGTCCGGCTGAAAGTGTCGCTGATTTGTAACGGTTAAAATGGTAGATCGTAGGGGGCGTATTGGATTCAACGGTTGTAACAAGGTTATCGAGACTGATCAATTCCCCCCGGTTGTTGCGGACAAACAATGATTTCAGGTCATTGGGATCGTCCCGGTCGCTGCGGGCCACCTGTCCCATTACCTGGTATTGTTTGCCGTCTTTGGTAAAATAACCAAGGCGCCGGTTGCTGAAAGCAAGCTGAAGGGTTTGTGAAATATCATTCACGCTAACTCCCAACTGGGCCGCTTTGAGCCGTTCGATCTCCACCCGCAGTTCAGGTTTATTGAACTTCAGGTCCACATCCGGATTTTGCAACACTTTGCTTTGCCTGGCTTCCTCCAGAATTTTGGGAAGAATGGCCGTAAGTTTAGTGAAATTGTTGTTTTGTATGACAAAGGCGACGGGTTGTCCTCCCCGGCGGTTTACGGATATGGTTTGTTCTTCCATCGCAAAAGCCCTTCCCTCATTGAACCGGGGCATATTCCTGTTCACCATTTCCACTATCTCTTTCTGGGAGCGCTCCCTTTCATTGGGGGGAATAAGTGTTACGCGCACAAAACCGGTATTGGCATTACCCGACCCTGTAAAGCCGGGGGAGGTAACACTCAGTACCAATTGTTTTTCGGGTACGGAATCCAGCATAAAAGTATTCAGCCGCTCCACATACTTGTCCATGGCATCAAAGGATGTCCCTTCCGGGGCTGTCAATGAAAGCCTGAACTGGCTCCTGTCCTCCATTGGAGCCAGTTCGGATTTGAGCCCGCCTCCGATCAGGAAGATTATGGCCGCGCAAACGGCAATGATGATCAGGGCGAACCATCGTATATGCATGAAGCGGCGGAGCGCATGCTGGTAACTGTTCTCCAGCCAGCGGAAAAAGGGTTCCGTTTTATTGTAGAGCCAGGAATGACGCTGATTCCTGCGCGTCAGCTTTACGTTGAGTACAGGTGTCAGTGTAAGCGAAACGAATGCGGAGATCAGCACCGCCCCGGCCACCACGATACCGAATTCGCGGAACAGCCGGCCTACAAATCCCTGCAGGAATATGATCGGCAGGAATACCACGGCCAGTGTAATGGAAGTGGCAATAACGGCGAAGTATATTTCCTTGGATCCTTCCACGGCTGCCTGCCATTTGTTCATTCCCCGTTCCATTCTTTTATAGATGTTTTCCGTGACAACGATCCCGTCGTCCACCACCAATCCCGTTGCCAGTACAATAGCAAGAAGAGAGAGAACGTTGATGGTAAAGCCCATCAGGTACATGATAAAAAAGGCGCCGATCAGTGAAACCGGGATATCGATCAGCGGCCGGATGGCAATGATCCAGTCACGGAAGAAGGCATAAATGATCATCACCACCAGCAGGAAAGCGATCATCAATGTTTCTTCGACTTCCAGGATGGATTTCTTGATGAAACGGGTCTGGTCCAGCGATATGGTCATTTTAATATCTTCCGGTATATCTTTTTTTATCTGTTCCAGTCGTTTATAAAATTCGTCCGAGATAGCTACATAATTAGAACCGGGTTGCGGTATAAGCCCCAGCCCGATCATGGGTATGCCATCCCCCCGGAGCATGGTTTCTTCATTTTCCGGTCCCAGTACCGCTTCGCCGACATCGATGAGTTTCACATCGGCGCCATTTACATTGGTGATGATGAGGTTATTGAATTCCTCTTCCGTATTCAGCCTGCCGAAAGTCCGTACGGTAAGTTCTGTAGTGTTACCTGATATTTTACCGGAGGGCAATTCCACGTTCTCCCTGAGTAATGCCGACTGCACATCATTGGCGGTAACATTCTTGGCGATGAGTTTGGCGGGGTCGATCCAGATCCGCATGGCATATTTTTTCTCTCCCCAGATCTGTATCCCGCTTACCCCGGGGATCGTCTGGAACCTTTCTACCAGTACATTATTGGCATATTCCGTCATCTGTAACTGGTTACGGTTGACACTTTGTACCGTCACGCCCAGGATCGCATCGGAACTGGCATCGGCCTTGGAAACAACCGGCGGGGAATCCAGGTCAGTGGGCAGTGAACGCTGGGCCTGCGAAACCTTATCCCTTACATCATTGGCGGCAGCCTCCAGGTCAATACCCAGTTCAAATTCGACATTGATATTACTGCTGCCATTGCTGCTGCTGGAAGTGATATTCTTGATACCCGCAATACCGTTGACCGCTTTTTCCAGCGGTTCGGTGATCTGGGTTTCGATGATATCTGAATTGGCGCCGGGGTAGGAAGTGCGTACGCTGATATTGGGAGGATCGATGGCCGGGTAATCCCGCACCCCGAGAAATTTAAACCCGATCACACCAAAGACCACAATGATGATGTTCATCACGATCGCCAGTACAGGGCGCCTGAGGCTTAATTCTGATATATTCATATTAGTGTTGTCGTGAATCGTGAATCGTGAATGGCAAGTGGGTAGTGGCTAGTGTAAAGAAGTGAAGAAACTATTAACTACAGGTTTCCCTACTTGCCACTCGCTACTACCTAATTCCCATTCTATTGCCTATTGCCCATTGCCTATTGCCTATTGCTTATTGTCTATTGCCCATTGACAATCCTCCCAATCTGTATCTTCGCCTCCGGTCTTACACTCAGTAAACCCGTCACTACCACTGTATCTCCCTGGTTCAATCCTTCTGTTATCTGTACCCTTGCCGAATCTCTCACTCCGGTGACCACATCAGCGAATACCGCTTTACCTCCTTTATATACTATAACTTTTTTACCTCTTGCCTGTGGCAGTACTGCCTGTGTGGGGATCAAAATACTGTTGGGGTCGGGAGCAAAGCTCATTTTTACCCTGGCAAATGCCCCGGGTATCAATGCATCATCCTTTCCCACGATGGCAGCCCTGACGGTTAGGGAACGGGTTGACTCCATCACATTGGATTCGGTGGCCACCACTTTGGCATATAAATCTTTTTTAGAGCCTTCAATGCTGAAACTCACCTGTTGCCCGATTTTAATCTGACCCGTATATTTTTCAGGTACCGTAAAATCGAGTTTTAACTGATCGGTCTGGCTGATCGTTGCGATGATAGATGCGGGTGTAACATATGCTCCGGGGCTAACTTTGTTCAACCCGATCTTGCCGCTGAATGGAGCTCTTACCACAGTTTTAGCGATACTGGTCTGCAGGATACCGATATCGGCATTCAAGCTATTTACCTGCAGGAGGCTGATATCATAATCCTGCTGGCTGATGCCCTGTATCTTTAGTAGTTGTGCCTGCCGTTCCTCGGTTTTTTTAGCCAGTGCGAGCTGTACCTGTAATTTATTCAGCTGGGCCCGCAGATCGCCGTCATACAATTTGGCGAGAAGGGCTCCTTTGCTTACATATTTTCCTTCCACCACATTGAGCTGAACGATCCTTCCCGAAACTTCCGGGTGGATCTCCGCTACTTCATTAGCCACAACTGTGCCCGGGACCTCCACATTTTCCTGGAAGGGCTCCAATCTTACAATATAACCGTCCACCCGCATCGGTGGTGCCTTGGCAGTCCCGCCCTGCTGGGGAGCGGCCACTTTTTTCTTCTTGCCACCGCAGGAGGCCAGTGCGAAAATTAATATAGGTAAAAACAGTACTGTTGTTCTCATATTTCTTGTGTGGTAAAGGTCCAGGTAAGGCCAATAAAGATAATGGATAATAACAAGCTATTGGACGACGGAAATCACTGATACTTGCGCTGATATTCAAAGAAGTATCAACGGTTTACCAGTTGGATAAATGGCGTTTATGTTTTGGCTAACAAAGTTCGTTTTAAGTTGTTCGACCGGTGCAGTAATTCCTGTTTTTCCCGGCTGAGTATCGTTACATGGCCCATCTTGCGCCCGGGTTTTGTTTGTTTCTTGCCATAGAGATGCAAAAAAGCATTGTCCGTTCTCAGCACTTCCTCTAGTCCTTCGTACCGTACATCACCGCTAAAACCTTCCGCGCCGATGATATTGACCATGATGGAAGGCAGTATCGCATCTGTATTACCAAGGGGATAACCGAGCAGAATCCGCCAAAGCATATCAAACTGTGAGCTGTAATGTGCTTCAATGGTATGGTGACCGCTGTTATGCACCCGTGGTGCAGTTTCGTTCACCAGTACATCATCGTTCATGTCCACGAACATTTCTATGGCAAATATCCCGGCTGAATAAAAATTCCTGGCTACGGAGAGGGCGATCGCTTCAACTTTCCAGAGGGTTTTCTCATCCAGTTCAGCGGGACAGAGCTGGTAATCCAGCAGGTTCAGGACAGGATCGAACAGCATTTCTACCGGCGGGTAGAGGGCTGTTTCACCCTTGTCATTCACAGCCACCATCTGCGCGATTTCCTTTTTGACAGGTATCATTTTTTCAAGCACCGAAGGACTGTCAAACCCTTTTTCAATATCTTCTTTTGTTTTCAGTAACTGAACACCTCTTCCGTCATATCCTCCTTCCCCGATCTTATGTACGGCGGGCAGGTATGCAACATGCGATTTCAATTCGGATAGGTTTCCGGTTATAATAAAATCGGCTGTGGGGATCTGGTTTTCGCGGTAGTATCCTTTTTGCAGGATCTTGTTCTTGATGATCCTTAGTACGGAGGGTTTAGGGTAGATCTTCACACCTTCGGATTCCAGTTTTTCGAGGGCCTCCACGTTCACATTCTCGATCTCAATCGTTACGGCGTCCAATCCCTTGCCAAAATTGTAAACCGTATCAAAATCCCTGATATCCCCCAGGGTGAAATGATGGCAAAGGTGCGCCGCCGGGCATTCATCATCATTCTCCAGCACAAAAGTTTCAACCGGATAATTGGCCGCTGCCTGCAGGAGCATCCTGCCAAGCTGGCCGCCGCCGAGTATGCCGATCCTGGGCAGTTTCGAAGAATTTGACATGGGAGCAAAGATAGGAGTTCGGAGTCGGGAGTCTGGAGTCGGGAGTCAGGAGTCAGGAGTCTGGAGTCTGGAGTCAGGAGTCTGGAGTCAGGAGTCAGGAGTCAGGAAACACTGCTAATGATTGCCCCGGATTTTTTTATCTTTGGTTAATGATTCCTGACTACCCGCATAAGATTTTTAATGACCAGCGCTGCCAGTTCATCCTGCTGATGGAAACACTGGCAGTGGGTCATAGTTGAACCGGTGTTTTACCGGCCTTCATTTACCCGGCAGCGTATCATTCTTCACTTTAAAATTCAAGATCATGGGCATACTTGCAGCAACGGAAAATAAACAGGCAACACAAACTGATTTTCTTCCCCTCGAGGGCACCGATTATGTGGAGTTCTATGTGGGCAATGCCAAACAGGCGGCGCATTTCTACAAAACCGCTTTCGGGTTCCAGTCACTGGCCTATGCCGGTCCGGAGACCGGTGTTAGGGAAAAAGTGAGTTATGTGATCAGGCAGAACAAACTCACTTTTGTTCTGACCACCCCGCTTCGCAGCGGAAATGAGATCGCTGAACATATCTACAAACACGGCGACGGGGTAAAAGTGCTGGCCCTCCGGGTGAATGATGCACGCAGTGCCTATGAAGAGACCACTAAAAGGGGCGGGAAACCCTGTATGGAACCCACCGTGCTGAAAGATGAGCAGGGAGAAGTGGTGTTGAGCGGGATTCACACCTACGGTGATACCGTACACCTTTTCGTGGAGCGGCATAATTACAACGGCGCTTTCATGCCCGGTTTCAGGGAGTGGAAATCCAGCTATAACCCGCCGCCCACCGGACTGCTTTACGTGGACCATTGCGTGGGCAATGTAGGCTGGAACCAGATGAATCCCTGGGTGAAATTCTACGAAGAGGTGATGGGCTTCCGTAATATCCTGAGTTTTGATGACAAGGATATCTCCACGGAATATTCAGCGCTGATGAGCAAGGTGATGAGTAACGGTAACGGATATGTGAAATTCCCGATCAATGAACCCGCGGAAGGCAAGAAAAAAAGCCAGGTTGAGGAATATCTCGATTTCTATGACGGGGAAGGGTGCCAGCACGTGGCAATGGCCACCCATAACATCGTCGAGACCGTGACCCAGCTCCGCGACAGGGGCGTAGAATTCTTACAGGTACCAAAATCCTATTACGATGACCTGCTCGACCGGGTGGGAAAGATCGACGAAGACATTGAACCTTTAAAGGAACTGGGTATCCTGGTCGACCGCGACGATGAAGGCTACCTGCTGCAATTATTCAGCAAACCGGTGGAAGACAGGCCGACACTGTTCTTCGAGATCATACAGCGCAAGGGTGCAAAAAGTTTCGGGAAAGGAAATTTCAAGGCCCTTTT
>CAZEZE010000110.1:0-8315 GCA_964516445.1 uncultured Chitinophaga sp.
AGGAAAGATATTGCATATTGAACGTGTACATCTTCTTCCGGAATGCTTCAAAACCCTGTTTATCCTCCGGGTGAAACTGCTTGCCAAGGTAAAGCTGAAGGTTGGTGACAAAACCTTCCAGGGTACCCGAAGCCAGTGAGATTGCCTTGAAGAACCGGCTCATGGCTGCCTGCGTGTTTCCCTCCGCGGCTTCGATCACCCCAAGGTTGAAATGCGCATGCGTATACGTGCTGTCAAGGTTCACTACCTTTTGAAAATACTTCCTCGCAGAATCGGTCATGCCATGTACAAAATAACTATGCCCGATATTGTTGTCACAAACAGCAGTGTAGTCTTTATTGAGCTTTTTGCAAAGTTTATAATAATACACCGAACTGTCGAGCAGGTCCTGCTGTTCAAAATAAATACCCTTGATAAAATAACCATGCGCCCTGGTATCCGGTGCGGCGATCAGGTCATCACTGACTGCCATTGCCTTGCGGTTTTGTTCACTCTTGGTATAGATATCAAAAAGCTGCAGTTTGAAATCCAGTATCCAGTCCGGGTATTTCCCGATCAGATCCAGGAAAATCGCCTCCGCCTTACCATATTCCCTGAGCCGGGCGTACATCAATCCGAGTGAATATTTTGCAAACACATCATAAGGCCGAAGCTCCAGGTATTTCTCAAAAGCCTTATTGGCCTTATCATATTCATACAGGTAACTATAATGTATCCCGAGCGCCTGCAGGGTATAGGAAGCATTTGGTTCCAGCGCAAGTGATTCCTCGAGCAGCTTCAGCGAGGCCTGGATGGTGGGCCGCCAGGTTATATTATAGTCATTCTCGCTGAGCGCCCAGGTATAGGACATGGCCTCCATATATAATTTCCGGGCCTTCAGGTTGGAATACATGTAATGCTGTTCACCCAGCAGTTGCATACAACTGTCCAGTTCCAGTGATGCATAATAACATTCATCCCTGCTGGAATAGCTGGTTTGGCCGCGGAGCAGGGGTGAAACGATCGAGTCGAAGCGGTTATTGAGCGCGGCGGCGAGGTTGCGCCGCATGATCGATGTGAGTGGATTATCAGGAAAGTTTAGCGAGAACAGGCGATAATCTTTCAGTGCATTGGTATCCCTGGGCCAGATAAGTTTTTTCGCGTCCAGGTTCTTCCGGTAAGAAACCCATAGTTTTTTCCCTTCCGGTGAAAGGGAATCAACATATTTGTCTTCCATCCCCTTGGTGTTGGCCTTTGCCAGCATCGGGTAGTTCTGTTCCTTTTGTTTTTTCAACGCAGCGAGTACGGCAGGGTTGACGGTGAAAAAAGATTTGCTGAGATCACCGGTCACCATTGGTATCTGTTTATACTCGCTGTATTTCGCCACGTTGGCCTGGATATAACTCTGCAGTTCGAACATCGTGATCCTGCCATCCCCGTCCGTATCTGCCAGCCCTTTAATCCCCTCTTCCAATTGAAGTGAAAATAATCCGCGGCCCCCGGCCCATTCCGCCCCTTCCAGGGAAAGCTGGTTGGGCTGGCAGGAAAGGATCTTATACTCCCTTCCCCAGGAAGATGCCAGCGCGGAAGCGGTTTGCTGCACACCCTGTACACCGCCGTTCAGGTTACCGGAGTGACAGGCATCCACGATAAAGATCATTTCCACTCCTTTCTGCGACAGGGGTGAGAGATAGCGCTTCAGGTCCAGTATTTCCAGCACATCATCATTCATACCGAAATAATTCCCGTTGGGACTGTTGTGCAGGAGTAATAAACCGTTTTCGATCTGGGTGAGGTCTTCCATATCGCCATGACCCGCGAAAAAGAACCATACCCTGTCACCGGGCTTTGCCTTGCGGGCAATGACCGAGATCGCATCCCCCACATTGCTGCGAATGGCATTCTCATTCAGGAAGGTCTCGATATTGGCCCGGGGTACTTTTCCCCCCGCCTCACTGATCAGGAACTCTTCGAAGGATTGCGCATCCTTATGCGCATATTGCAGATCGGGCACCACTTTATAATCGCTGATGCCGATAATGATCGCATAGGTATTGCCGGTCTTGCCGGCCGTATCACTTTTAGTGATGACCCCTCTTTCCCCCTGCTGGGCATTCACCATAAATTGATGCAGGAGGCAAAAGAAACCTATGCAGAAATATCTTTTTAACACGATTGGTTGTTTTACCGGCTATAAAGTTACTTCAATAAAATGCGTACTCCGGTCTTCCATTGATAAAAAAAAGGTTGCTCCGGAAAAGAAACAACCTTTTTAAAATCATTCGATCCGGCTTATGGGTTCAGCTTCCAGGTATAGGAATACCCCGTGTAGGTAACTTTGGGACCCCAGTACAGGTAGCTTCCGTCGTTGAACACGGCTTTGGCATAAAGTGTGTTAGTTCCGGGAATCGCCCATGTCACCCGCTTGTCGTAAGGAGATACCGTACCGCGGTAATTACCATTCACATAGATATCAATATAATAACCGGTCCAGTTGTCAACCACCACATCGCTGTAGTTGGCGCCGTATACATCACCCCTTGAGGTGGAGGGAGGTGCGGGGTTGGCTTTATCGTTAACCGGGCGCTGCAGGCTATCCACTTTGGGATCAGCCTTGGTTACCGGGGCGGAATTGACGGTTTCTTTTTTCAGCTTGGGTTTTTCGGTTTGTGCATAACCGGTAAAGCCGGCTCCGGCTACCAGCAGGATGGCGATAAAAAGGAGTTGTTTTTTCATGTTTTTAATTTTAAGCGTTTGAGGTGTTTATAGTTATTCCTGAAGAATCCAAATATAGAAAAGGTTTTCTCAAAAAAGGTTGTTTTGCATCCTCACTTTTTTTTATTCCTGTTTTTAATAACACTGTAAACATACACTGTGATAGGAGCGTTTTGAATACCCTCTGCCGGGTATTTGGCCCCGGGCCTGTTTGTTTTAACAAACATGCAACCTTCCTCCACCGCAGTACCTCCATCCTCTGCGATTTTCTGTATTTTGAACAAAATTTGACCAATGAAGACCCTGCTTGTCCTGGTTAGCGGTTGCTTATTGCTCGTGGCCTGCCAGAAAGATGCTCCGGACACCCCGGCCCCGCTCCAGGCAGAATCGCAGCAGAATGTCGCTTATGGTACTGACTCCCTGCAAAAAATGGATATTTATCTTCCGGCCGGAAGATCCTCCGCTACTACCAAAGTGTTCATCATGATCCATGGCGGGGCCTGGGCGGCGGGCGATAAAGCGGAATTCAACGCGTATCGGGATTCGCTGAAAAAAAGGTTCCCGGCTTATGCCATCTTTAATATTAATTACAGGCTGGCCACCGGAACGGCCAATTTCTTCCCGGCGCAGGAAAACGATGTGAAAGCCGCGCTTGAATTCATATATAATAAAAGGAATGAATACAAGATCTCCGACAAGTTTGTTCTTTTTGGAGCCAGTGCCGGCGGGCATCTTGCCCTTCTCCAGGCCTGCAAATACAGCACCCCGGTAAAAATAAAGGCCGTAGTGGATTTTTTCGGTCCCACCGAACTGGTGAACATGTATAACAATCCTCCCAACCCGCTGATACCGCTTCTGCTGATGCAGGTTGTAGGCGGAAATCCTGCAACCCATTCTACCCTGTACCAGCAATCAAGCCCCCTGAATTTTGTCAGCTCCCAAAGTCCGCCCACCATCATTTTCCATGGTGGTGTGGACATCGTTGTGGCCAATTCTCAATCGGTATTATTAAAGGACCGGTTACTGGCAGAGGGTGTAACGCACCAGTATGTTTTTTACCCTGCCGAAGGTCATGGCTGGTCGGGCGCCGCCCTGGGTGATTCATTTGAGAAGATCCAGGCTTTTATCAATGTCAACGTGAACTGATCATTCTGAAAAATAGGCGCGCATTCCCGTTGTGAAGGAATGCTTTTTTGTTACTTTGAATCCGTGAACACGCATATACCACTCGCGGAACGGATACGGCCCTCCACCCTGGACGAATTGCTCGGGCAGGAACACCTGGTCGGGAAGGGGAGCATCCTGAGAACCGCCATCGAAAAAGGCAAGATACCTTCCATGATCTTCTGGGGACCGCCCGGTACGGGTAAAACGACCATAGCCAACATCATCGCGCACACGTTAAAGGTTCCTTTTTTCCAGCTCAGCGCCATCAGTGCCGGGGTAAAAGATGTTAGAGAGGTCATTGAACAGGCAAAAACAAAACCAGGGGCCGTGCTGTTCATTGATGAGATCCACCGTTTCAATAAAGGACAGCAGGACGCTTTACTGGGCGCCGTGGAAAAAGGGATCATCACGTTGATCGGCGCCACCACGGAAAATCCTTCATTCGAAGTCAACGCTGCCTTATTGAGCCGTTGCCAGGTCTATGTGCTGAAACCGCTGGATGAAAAAGACCTGGTAAGACTGATGGAAGCTGCTATTGCGAGAGACAGTACATTGAATAAAAAAAGGATCGTACTAAAAGAAACGGCCGCGCTGATCCATATTTCAGGAGGTGACGGGAGAAAGTTACTGAACCTCCTGGAGATCGTATGTGATGCACCGGGAGATGCCGTGACCGTAACAGACGCCTATGTAATGGACGTGGCACAAAAGAAGATCGCCCTGTATGATAAAGGGGGTGAGCAGCACTATGATATTATTTCCGCCTTTATCAAATCCATCAGGGGGAGTGATCCGAATGCGGCTGTTTACTGGCTGGCACGCATGATCGAAGGCGGGGAGGATGTGAAATTCATCGCCCGGAGGCTGCTGATCCTTGCCAGCGAGGATATCGGCAATGCCAATCCTACCGCGCTGGTGATGGCCAATGCCGCTTTTGATGCGGTGAACAAGATCGGTTACCCGGAATCGTCGCTGATCCTCTCGCAGTGCGCGATCTATCTTGCTTCCAGCGCCAAGAGCAACAGCGCCACGACGGCTATCGGCGCCGCTATGGAAGCAGTACAAAAGCAAGGCGACCTGCCCGTGCCCCTGCATATCCGCAATGCCCCTACCCGGCTGATGAAGGATCTTGGTTATGGAAAGAATTATGAGTATTCCCACAGCTATGAGAATAATTTTTCCCATCAGGAATACCTGCCAAAGGAACTGGCGGGAAAAAAATTCTATGAACCGGGAATGAATGCCCGGGAGGAAGAGCTCCGGAAATTCCTGAAACAACTCTGGAAGGATAAATACAATTACTGAACGGTGGTTTCGGGGTCGAAGAGCAGGGGAAAGAACTGTCCCTGTATTTTTTCTCCTTTGCTGACCGGCGGCACTCCTTCGAGGAGGGGTTCACCGGAATCTGAAAGAACACCGTCCGCCATTACATTGATCACAAATGCCCTCCTGGGCCGTACTGAGGTATTGGCTCCCGACCCATGCAGTGTAAGCGGATGATGAAAGATCGCTTCGCCTGCTTTTACTTCCGCGAAAAAGGGTTCGCTGAATTTCTTTTTTTGCTCCGCCGTCAGGAAATCCTTTATTCCGTCCAGCTCACCGGCGATCACGGGTTTAGGCAAGAGACCCCATTCATGGCTGCCCGGGATATACTGCAGGCATCCGTTCTCTTTTGTTGAGTCATCCAGTCCGCACCAGCAGGTAAGATGGGCGACCGGTTTTGTCCTTGTCCAGTAGGAATAATCCTGGTGCCAGGCCACCACTCCTCCCTGTTTGGGTGGTTTGCAGAAAAGCTGGTCGTGCCAGAAACGAACGGGCACATTTCCGAGCAACTGGCTGGCCGCCATCAAAAAACGCGGGTTCCATAAAACATCATGCAATCCGTTTGTAATGCGCCAGGCGCCGAGTGCGTGAAAAAGTATCGTGGAAGGATCCGCCGATTCATTGGAATGAAACTCATAAAAGAGAGGGTGTCCGGGATGGGCGGGATCGGCGACAGCCGCCAGTTCTTCGCGGATGATCTCCAGTTGTCTTTCGTCGAGTAACCGGATACCGCAAACAAATCCGTTCTCCCGGAAAAAATCAAGCTGTTCATCGCTTAGCCTATATTGTTTCCATTCCGCGGCGGAAGCAGGCCATCGAAACAGGTCGCTTAACCTGTGATGGACAGTGCTGAGATCTTTTACTGCCATGAAAATCCTTTTTTTAAAATTACTGTTTTGACCGCAATGTTGACGATTCACTAAATTTGGGAGTGTCTCATTTTGAATTTCACGCAACGAGATCGGCATAATTTCAAACCAAGACACTGCCCAATTTTAACTCCTTTCAAATTCCCTCCAGATACATGGAATGGACACATAAGAAATTCGATGAACTGACAGTTATGGAGCTGTATGATATCCTGCAGTTGCGGAACGAAGTATTCGCGGTGGAACAGAACTGCGTGTATCCCGACATGGATTATAAAGACCAGCCATCCGTTCACCTGATGGGCCGGAAGGATAATAAACTGGTGGCGTATACAAGGATCATTCCTGCGGGTATAGCATACCCTGAACCTTCCATTGGAAGGGTCGTCACTTCTTCAGGGGTCCGGCGCACGGGTACGGGGCGGGAACTGATGCGGCGTTCGATACAGCTTGTACATGCACTGTACGGAGAACAGCCGGTAAGGATCGGTGCACAGTTATATTTAAGGGAATTTTACGCTTCTCTCGGGTTCCGACAAACCAGTGAAATTTATCTGGAAGACGGGATTGAACATATTGAAATGCTTCTTTCGTAATTTTTCCCGTAGAATCACTAAGTAGATACTCCCTCTCCGCCTGCACAATAAAAAAAACAGGTGCTTTCACTTTTCTTTTGGTTTTTTCTTTATCTATTTTAGTACCGAAATCCAATAGTAGAAAAACCAGAAATCCGATACCAATGAGAACACGTGTACAATTAGTACGGCTATCCGTGCTTGTTAGCTTCTTTACCGTCTTTAGCATCAGCACCTACTCACAGTCCATCAGTTTTTCAGATGGCAAGTTCGAAGTCGGGCTGGGGATCGGTCCGTCCTTTTTCCTGGGCGACCTGGGCGGAAGTGAAGGGATCGGCAAACCTTTTGTAAAAGACGTAGACTTCCCGCTGACAAAACTCAATAAAGGAATTTATTTCAATTTTTACCCGGCAGAATGGCTGGGTTTCCGTTTGGCCGGCAACCTTGGTTTCCTGGAAGGAGATGACGCGCAGGCGCCGGATAAAGGAGGCCGGGAGAGATCACGTTTGTACAGGAACCTCAAATTCAAATCCAAACTCACGGAAGCCTATTTTGGCCTGGAAGTATACCCCACCGTTTTCTTTGAACAATACGAAGGTCTTACGCACAAGCTCCGGCCTTATGGTGTCATCGGCATCGGGCTTTTTAAATTTAACCCCATGGGTGAATTCGTTGAACCCAACGGGTCAACCACCTGGGTTGAATTAAAACCCCTCCGCCTCGAAGGCCAGGGAATGGCGGAGTATCCTAACCGCAGTGAATACCCGCTTACCCAAATAATGATCCCCATGGGTGGCGGTATCAAATATTATATCAATGAAAACGTCTATGTAGGTTTTGAGATCCTGCACCGCAAAACCTTTACCGACTATATTGATGATGTCAGTACCAAGTATATTGACCCCCGTTATTTTGACATCTACCTTAATGCCCAGCAGGCCGCCTATGCCCGTCAGCTGGCGTACCGTGAAAACCTGCTTAACCCTGCCGTGAGCCGCCGGTATATTAATTACCAGCGGGGTGATCCCACAGAAAATGACGCTTACTTCTCCAGCATACTTCGTTTGGGCTGGAGAATGAACGGGTCTCACACACCCAGTGAACGAGCCAAGCGTCAGCTAAAATGTCCCGTTTATTATTAAACCCGATTATACACCAAATCCGAGCCACTATGAACCTGAAATCTACCCTTCGAAAATCAAAACTCATGGCCATTGGAATTTCCGGGAGCCTGCTCGCAGCCTCCCCGGCAATGGCCGCTGTTAAACCCGTGCGTATCAATTTTCTTTCCGTTTTGAACGGGGAAGAAAAGCCGGCGAAAAAAACAAAGGCGAAAACCAAAGCCTTTGCAACCCTGAATAATTCAGCCGTCAAGATCTACCCGGATGCGCTGAAGCGGGAAATGCATGTGATCGCCAAGGACAATGAAGGAAAAGCAATCGACTTTTTCATTTTTGACCTCGAAGGCACATTACTCCATAATTATAAGATGGAGAGTAAAGAGCACAAAAAAATAAGCGGCCTTGCCCGCGGCACCTATGTATACCGGGTGTTTACCGGTGATGAGGAGACCGCAGCAGGTAAATTTGAAATTCGTTAACCCAAACCAACAATACTCAATGCAGTCCCGCTAAGCGGCAGGGAGCTTAATAAAATCTGATACCTGGTTGAAAAAACCTGATCCGTT
>CAZEZE010000111.1:0-8309 GCA_964516445.1 uncultured Chitinophaga sp.
CGCGGCGTCCAGCAGGGCACGTTCCATTTCTTTTCCGGTAACATCCTTATGATGGAGGATTCGGAATTCGGAGTGGCCGCCTTCCCTGCCCCGCTTGTAATCGCCATCCTCTTCTTTATCAAAACGGGCGCCCCAGTCGATGATCTCCTGCACTCTTTCCGGGCCTTCTTTTACAACAATTTCCACCACTTTCTCATTGCATAGACCATCGCCGGCAATAAGCGTATCATCTATGTGTTTCTCGTAACTGTCATTCTCGAGGTCATTCACCACCGCGATCCCGCCCTGCGCATATTTTGTATTGGTCTCATCGGCCGCGGCCTTGGTCATGATCAGCACTTTTTTATCCGGGAACCGGTTGGCCACTTTTAATGCATACGTGAGACCCGCGATACCGGAACCGATGACTAAAAAATCCGTTTTTTGCATGCAATGATTTTTACTTTGATACGCCCGTACGCAAATATTCAACCGCACCCTTTACGATCAGTAGCTGGGCCAGCCCGTAGGTAAGCATAATGACAAGACCGGCCTGGCCAAAAGGATGATAAAATTTATTGATGGCCAGTACCGAATCGGAGATCACAAATAAAAGGGCCCCTGTTACCAGCAGCGATCCTGCTTTTCTATTCCGGGAATAAAGCATGTGCAGGGCGAGCATCAGCATGAAACTGATTACGATTCCATAAATCCTAACCGGGAGGGCCATATCCCCCAGGTAAGGAGAAAGCCAGATAATGAGCCCGGCATAATACAGGGCTACGGGTAACAATAATATAAGTTTGCCGCTAATACCCTCCTGTACCCTGACTTTGTGAAAGAAAACGATATAGAAGATATGGGCCACCAGGAAGGCAGCCAGTCCGAAAAGAAAAAAGTCGGGTATTTTTTCCTGGAACATCAGCAACACATCACCTGCCCAGGAAAAAAATAAAGCCCCGATGATCCATACTTCCAGCCGCTGGGCCGTGCGAACGGTGTGGGAGAGGAAATACACAGCCAGCACGGGCATCAGTAATGGTTTTGAAATATACTGGAGAAGCAGGTTATCCAGTTCAATCCCTATGATATCCGCGATCAGCAGCAGGAAGAACAGGATGAATAAACCTTGCTTTTTCATGAGTTGATTTTACGGGTTGACCCAGGCACCGTTCTCTTTCAGCAGGCTGATCAGTTCCTCTACAGCCACCTCACTGTTTACATTCCGCTTCATGATCTCCCTGCCCTTATACAACGTTATTTTTCCGGGTCCGCTACCCACATAACCAAAATCAGCATCGGCCATCTCACCCGGACCGTTCACGATACATCCCATGATGGCGATCTTTAATCCCTTCAGATGGTTGGTAACAGAACGGATCTTCGCCGTGGTTTCCTGCAGGTCAAACAAGGTTCGCCCGCAACTGGGACAACTGATATATTCGGTTTTGGAGATCCTTGTCCGTGTAGCCTGCAAAATACTGAAGGCCGTATTATTGGTGAACTGGTATACATCCTTCACCGGCAGGTAAGTTCTCCCGGTTGCCTTAATACTTTCCATTTTCGCCTTGTTGCTGTACCCAAGACAAATACCGTCTCCCATTCCTTCCAGGAACAGGGCGCCTGTTTCTGTTGCAAAATGGATCAGGTGCTCATCCGGTGTCTGCCAGTTGCTGTCGGTGATCAGTACCACCGGGTTTTTGATCTCCCGGTTCATCAGTTCCATAAACATCCGCCGAACGGATTGCATGGCATTGCTGTTAGCAGAGCTCAGGCAAATAACTACTGCAGGATCGCCCGCGAACAGGTCCAGGAAAGTGGTGTCATTCACCGGCGTGTCATCACTGTAACAATCGATCATCACAAAATTCAACGTATCGCTTTTTGCTTCCGCCTCTGCAAAACCCTTATCGCTAAAAAGGGGAAAATAAGTATTCGTATCAACCGCCTGCTGCCAGGTTGCCGGGTAAACGATCACCTTCAGTGTTCCCGGCAGGGCAAAATCAAGTAACTGGTTTCCTGTAAATACATAATCAGCCGCCGCGTCACCGATCGTCCATTTGTCTGTTACAGCATCATAGTTATACCCGATGCTTTGCAAATGATCCGGCGTGATCTTTTCGATCTTACTCAGATCGGCAATCACTACCGGCACCTGCTTTCCACCGATATTACCTACTGCAAATGTTTCCCTGCGCTGATAACCATACGGGTCGTACGGCAACTGTGTGATCGCGGGTAATATATCCCCCCTTCGGGGGGTGGTCCCAAGGACTCCTTCGGAGGGGGGGCTGTAGCGTTTCACCAAATCCCTGCACACCGGTATCTCAAACTCGGGATCCTCGGTTAGCGATACACGAATCGTATCTCCTATACCATCTTCCAGTAAGGTGCCGATGCCCACGGCCGATTTGATCCTTCCGTCTTCACCATCGCCGGCCTCAGTAACACCAAGATGCAGGGGGTAGATTTCCGCAAACTCTTCGAACATGGTCTTTACCAGCATGCGGTAAGCCTGCACCATCACCTGCGGGTTGCTGCTTTTCATGCTCAGCACAATATTATGATAGCTTTCCGCGCGGGCGATACGAAGGAATTCCATCGCGCTTTCCACCATCCCCATCGGGGTATCGCCATAACGGCTCATGATGCGGTCACTCAATGAACCGTGGTTCGTTCCGATACGCATGGCGGTACCGTACTCCTTGCAGATCTTCACCAGAGGTGTGAACCGCTCGCGGATACGTTCTATCTCTTCGGCATATTCCGTATCAGTGTACTCGATCTGTTCGAATTTTTTCTTATCGACATAATTGCCGGGATTGACCCTTACCTTTTCCACGATCCTGGCGGCGATCTCCGCGGCATTGGGTGTGAAATGAATATCGGCGACAAGAGGAGTATGATAACCTCTCCGGCGCAATTCGTTTTTGATGTTCAGTAAATTCTCCGCTTCTTTTTTGGAAGGGGCCGTGATCCGCACCAGTTCTGAACCGGCCTCAATGCAACGGATGCTCTGCTCCACGGTGGCGATCGTATCCATGGTATCCGTGGTGGTCATGGTCTGGATGCGGAGAGGTTGGCCGTTTCCCAGCAACAGATCCCCGACCCTGACCTCCCTCGTCCGGAGGCGTTTGTATTCCGTAAGAGTTTCGCAATAGAATTGCATAGCTGCAAAACTAACAAAGAAGAGTCAGCCCGAAAGTTTATTCGTTCTAAATATTTCACGCGGAGTCCGCTGAGTTCGCAGAGAAAGATACGGACCATATGACTCTTGCGATCTCTGTGGATAATTCAACATCCGGCACAGATTCCTCATTCCCTGGGATGACGGGAGCCTTAGAGGACTATGCCTCTGCGGGCTCTGCGACCTCGGCGTGCAATAAATTTCAGAAATTCAGGATACCTGTATTTACCAATCCTTGGGCTGTCCGCCCCCTGTCCTGCTCTTTGCCTGCTGCATTCGCTGCTGCACTTCCTTTTCCTTTTGCGATAGCAGTTTGAGCCGCTGTTCCGCTTCTTTGGGACTCATTTTTGACTGCGGTTGTTTTTTAGGCTGTTGCTTTGGGTCCTGTTTTTTTTGATCTTTCTTTTCTTCTTTTTTGGGAGGAGGCGGTTTTTTCTTCAGTTCCAGCAGGGCTTTTTGGAGGTTCTCCCTTGCTTCCCTGTCGGCGGGATCGATCCGCAATGTGTTCTTATAAGCTTCGATACTTTCTTCCAGGTTTTTTTGCTGGCCAAGTATGACCCCTTTATTATAGTATGACTTTGCTTTCAGGTCTTTTGCTTCCGTCCCGCGGACCAATGCGCTGAACAGCTGGACGGCCTCCAC
Organism: uncultured Chitinophaga sp.; assembly: GCA_964516445.1. GTDB lineage: Bacteria > Bacteroidota > Bacteroidia > Chitinophagales > Chitinophagaceae > JJ008. The sequence goes on from CAZEZE010000111.1 coordinate 3,809, forward strand.
TTTCTGGTCCTGTTTGTAGAGAGCATTGGCCGTATTGAATTTAGCGGTGCTGATAGCGGGGTCAGTGACGGGCACTTTACTGTATTCTTCTATTGCTTTTTTGTATTCCTGTTTGCGGTAATGATCATTACCGGACTGTATGGTTCTTCCCGACTGGGCAACGATGGTCCCGGTAACCAGCAGGCATGCTATCGTCAGGCAGTTTCTCACGCGATCCGTTTTTTTCTTTCCGGGATAAAATTCTCCGCGAGTAATAAAACAAACATGGCGGCGGCCAACCACATATAGAAAGATCTGAAATTCATCAGCGACACATCGCCGAATGACTTTCTTTCAATTTGTGATAACTGGCTTTTAACAAGCGACACGGCTTCATCAGAACCCTGAAGGTTGATATATACCCCGTTTGTTTTTTCAGCCACGGACCGGAGTGTTCCCTCATTCAGCCGGGTAATAACGGTATTACCCGATGCATCCACTTTGTTCACGCCGGTTGCGGGATCGATGATAACCGAACCTTCCGCAGAGCCCACTCCCACTGTATTGATCATGATTCCCTGTTCCGACAGGTCACCGGCAGTTCGTATCGCATCCGCATCATGGTCCTCCCCGTCCGAGATCAGGATAATGGTCTTGAATCTTTTTTCCGCGCTGTTGAATACCCTTGCACTCATTTGAAGGGCTTCACTGATCACGGTACCCTGCTGCGATACGGCTTCCGTTCCGGCTGAAGACACAAAGAGTCTGGCGGCGCCATGATCGGTTGTAAGCGGCATTTGCATATACGCTTTCCCGGCAAAAAGCACGAGGGCCAGTCGATCATCCGGCAGTTCATCCATCAGTTTAATCACGAATTGTTTGGCCCTTTCCAGCCGGTTGGGCGCCAGGTCGGTCGCCAGCATGCTTTTACTTACATCCAGCGTGATGGCGATATCGATTCCTTTTCTTTGAATAGTATCTCCTCCTCCCGGTTGCACGGGGTTCAGGGCCGCGACTATGCCCACCGCGAATGCCAAACAGATGAGGAGGAATTTCAGAACAAAGAGACGGGGAGAATGATTTTTGGTAAGGATTCGTACCAGTTTTTCATCACCGGTCCGTTGCATGACTTTCCTTTTCCAGAACAGGTAGCCGGCGAATAACAGTACCAAACCGGCGAGGCAGAGCCAAAGCCAGGAAAGATCGCCGTATTGAAACCGAAAATTCAAGAAATGGAATTGATATTATGATTTTAAAGGGATGCGGTTTTCCGCCATTGACTTGCAATTTCTGAACCAAAACCCTGCTTTTAGTAGCCGGATCACATTTTCCCTTCAAAAAAGCCCAGTTGCTTCAATATATCCTTCAGGATCTTCATCCGGGCCGGCACTATATCAAAGTTCCGGTCCGGCGATTCAATATTCAAAACGAAAAAGTACGGATGGTTGTTTTCCTCGATCCAGCCAACGATCCAGCCAAGGGCATGTCCATTTTCAGTAGTTCCCCAGCCGGTTTTATAGCCCATCCGGTAATTGGTGTTATTCTCGAACAACATAGCCCGTTTCACCATTTCCTGGTATGTCTTAAAGAAAGGAAGCTGGTCAAAATACAGTCTTTTCACGAGTCCCAGTTGCTGGTCGGGGGTTACTTTAATGGAATTATCTATCCAGAAACTGTCGATGGCTGTTTTGATTACCACTTTATCGGTGGCCAGTTTGGCGCCGTACTTCAGGCTGTCGAGCCAGCGTTGCATCGTATCCTTTCCGATCCTCCTGGCCACTTCCTGGTAATAGGGTAACGATGAAACCCTGAAAGCCTCGTACATCGTCAGGTCCCTGTTCCAGTCATCTTTCCAACGCTTTACCCCGTCCCACTTTATGACCATACTGTCGTTGACGATCTTGCCGGTTTGCAGACCGATGAGTGAGTTCACGATCTTGAATGTGGAAGCGGGAAGGTAACTGCTGTCGCGGTAGCGGCTGAGATTATAAACAGTGAATTTGCCGGTAGCGTTGTTCATCAGGGCAAAACAACCTTCGACCTTGTGTTCATCAAAATATTTTTTAAGGGATTTGTCCTGCTTTACATTATTGGAGGAACAGGCCTGGAAAAGCAGCGCCAGGACCCATACACTGCCTGTGATAATCTTTGTCATCCGTTGATTTTTGCGCAAAGGTACAGCAGCCTTATTTTACCCGGGATAAAATCGCTTTTTGGTAGCTGCCAACCCGGTAACTGTCTACCCGGGGGCTATCCTCCGTGTTATTCCCGGTAACCGTAAGCGGTTGGGCGCTGATGCTGTAAAATTCAACAATCAACTGGTCGTTGTCGATCCGGTAACTATTGACAATGGTATTGTTTTGCACGGTAAAAGCCCCGGAGAATGTATTCCCAACCCGGAACTGGTCCAGTACGATCCCGTTGCGTTCATCAATGACCCAATGGCCCGCGGCGATGTCTTTAGGCTTTAAAATATAAGGACGGTTATCAGCCGAAGCCGAACCATAAATGATACCCCAGGTATAATGACCGGAACTGTCACCCGGTTGTATACGGAGTTCCATATTCACTTTTTGGGGTTCCGGTTTCCCCGTTTTGAACCATTGGAGTTCACCTTTCCAGTTGCCCACCCAACTTGCGGGAAATGCCGGTGACTGGGAAGTTGCTGAAACGGCCAGTAAAAACAGGAAGAGGGCTGTAACAAGGAGGTTTTTCATAAAAGCCTTTTTTTCAAAAATAAAAAATCCCGGCCGTGACCAGGATGTATACAACGCATTGAACGCTTTAATTAAAGATAAAAGCCGCCCTTTTGTTTGGTGTGCTTAACGCCGTTGCAATCCCTTTTGGTTGCGGCGCAGGAACTAAAAACAAACAGGATGGTGGCGATCAAAGCCAGGCTTAGCAATAATTTTTTCATACGCTTTTTTAAAGTTGGGCACGACCTACGCAAATGCGGGGTGTACGGGGTCAACAAACTAATTAAGGAAATTCCAGAGGATTTGTTGGAGTAGATTTATACCATCGTAGGGGAAACGAAAATAATACCCGGAAATTGCTTCTCATAGCTTTTACAGGATTTTTTTTGACTCTTTGACGGAAAAGTAAGGGCCAGGCCTTATTTATCGTAAAATCCCGGTTTCCGTTACATTTGTTTTAACAAAAACCAGCCTTCTTATGATGCTTTTCCGGTTTTTCCTGCTCTTTGTGTTGACTTCACTTATAGCCTGTAATGGTAAAAAAACAGGCAATACGGACATTAAAGATCTTGCAGACAGTACTGCGACAGCAACAATTGATTCCGCCGGGAAAGGGTCGGATATAGAAAAACTGAAGGATGAGCTGGGGAAAATGAACCCGCTCACCAGGGAAGAATTACAAAAACTTCTTCCCGGCGAACTGATGGGCGTTCCTAATTCCGGAGTGAATGTATCCGATGGTTTGGGTACACTTGCCGCCAGTACGGATTATACGATCAATGACAGTACCAGGATTCGTGTGGAGATAGTGGATTGTGCCGGTTCGGGTGGGGTGGGATTTTTCAGTATGCAGTATGAAAGCATGATGGAGCCGGAGGAGGCAGATAGTGAAAGCACTTATAAGGTCACCGATTTCAAAGGCTATAAGGCTTCCGAAAGCTGTTTAAAGTGCAACCCCGGTAGTTGCATTTTCACTTTTTTCAGCGGCAAAAGGTTTCTTGTTTCAGTAGAAAGCAGGTCAGCGGGTTTGGATGCGCTGAAACAGGTCGCAGGTGGATTAGAGATTAAATAAATTACTTAAGCACTCCCAGTTCTTTCCCGATCCTGGTAAACGCCGCGATCGCTTTATCGAGATGTTGCGGTTCATGCGCCGCGCTTAACTGCACACGGATACGTGCCTGGCCCTTGGCCACAACGGGGAAGAAGAAGCCAATCACATAAATGCCCTCATCCAAAAGCTTAGCTGACATGGTTTGCGCCAGCACCGCATCATACAACATGATCGGAACAATGGGATGATCGCCGGGTTTGATGTCGAAGCCGGCGCTGGTCATTTTTTCCCGGAAGTATTTGGTATTGGTTTCGAGTTTGTCTCTCAGCTCGGTGGTTTCCGTCAGCATATCCAGTACGGCAATGGAAGCTCCCACGATCGAAGGCGCCAGTGTATTGCTGAATAAATATGGTCTTGATTTCTGGCGCAGCATTTCAATGATCTCCTTCCGGCCGGAAGTAAACCCCCCGGAAGCGCCGCCCAGCGCCTTGCCTAACGTACCAGTGATGATATCGATCTTTCCCATCACGCCGCGGTACTCGTGCGTGCCGCGTCCTGTTTTACCCAGGAACCCGGAAGAATGACATTCATCAATCATGATACAGGCATCGTATTTTTCTGCCAGCTTCACGATCTTATCCAGTTGCGCGATCGTGCCGTCCATACTGAAAGAGCCGTCGGTCACAATGATCCGGCTGCGGCAGGAGGCTGATTCTTTCAGTTTTAATTCAAGGTCCTCCATATTATTATGCTCATACCTGAACCGCTGGGCCTT
>CAZEZE010000112.1:0-2294 GCA_964516445.1 uncultured Chitinophaga sp.
CATAATCATGATTGATATCCCCGACCAGCACGAGGTCCACGATCTCCGCGTCCCGTCCCTGGGCCAGGTCACCGGTGAGATAGACCATCTCCAGTTCACCGAGGTTCTTAAATACCCGCTTGATGATCTCATCGAGACCGGTCATCTTGAACAGCATGCTCTGCAGGTCAGAAAATAAAGGATGCTTTTTATTGCTGCGGAATATTTTTTTATTGCCGACCAGCTGGGCATTGAGCAAACCGGCCGCCTCCATCTTGTTCAGCTCCTGGCGGATGCCGTTGTTGTTATCCCCGAATTCATTCTCGAGGTTGCGGAGATAATCCCGCTTGGCCGAATTCAGGAAGAATTTCAGGAGCAATTTGATTCTTGTCTTCGATGTGATGAGCGCTTCGAGCAAAATGTGAATGGCTAAGAAAAGAGAAAAAGAGGAAAAAGAGAACTGAAATTAATTACTGACTATAAGCTATCTCAAAAGTGAAATGGAGCACAAACCTGCCTGCCGGCAGGCAGGGAACACCACGAATCACAAAGCACACAAAGAAATTTCTTTTTTATAACCAATGCGTTGTGTCCTTTGTGTAACCTTTGTGTACTTTGTGTTCCTTCAAATTTCGATTTTTGAGATGGGTTCTAATGTTATAAAATTTAAACCACAGCGTACACGGAGTATCACGGCGAATACAGCATCAGCGCTGTGCTTCGCTGTGCCCGCTGTGGTTAAATAATAAACCACGGCGCACACGGAGAATGTATAATTTGGAATCACAGAGTGAAAAAAAAGTCTCACGACTCTGTGCAGCTCTGTATCTCCGTGTTGAAATTTTGTTGAGAAGCACCCCAAAGGCCGTTTATGGCTTCGCCTTCCTCAGTCACAGGACCGGGGGCAATATTGCATAATTAATATATGCAATTTAAGAGATTGGATGGAAAAAATGAAATGTGGTTGATAGTTTTTTGTTTGATTGTTTGATGGCTTGATTGTTAGAATGTTTTATAGTATAAATTTTCTTACCCGTTATCAGTTTGCGCTCCTTGTTTTATCTGATCCGGATATCTTCCACTTTCGCTTAATCTATGGCTTTCGAAGAATACTTCCGCATACGCTATGGCTTCCGCATACGCTAAAGCTTCGGCGGACATGTCGGCGGACAAGTCGGAAGGCAATCCCGACTAATGACTATCGACTATCGACTAACGACTTCCTTTCCCACACAGCTTCTCCCAATTTCTCCTTATAACCCAGGTACCCGAAATGCTCCTCCAGTTTTTTACGGTCAGGCACATGAGCGGAACGGTTATCAGCGATTTTTCTTACGGCTGCAATAATTTCTTCTTTATTATTCGGGTTCACAAGCGTTCCTAATTCTCCGTTGCATAAGGCATCCACCGAGCCATCCACATTACCCGCTATGACCGGTATGCCATAGAACATGGCTTCGATGAAGACGATCCCGAATCCTTCTTTCTCACTGGGCATGATAAAAATATCGCCGAGGCTGAAATGCGCCGCCAGTTCTTCATCGGGAACCAGGCCTGTAAAGACCACCGCTTCACTTAATCCCAATTCACGGATGATCCCATCCAGCCGCTTCTTTTCCTTTACATCATATTTACCTACCAGCAGGTAACGAAGATCCTTATGCGATTTTACCAGGGCGGGCAGGGCCTGCAGCACTTTATCATAACCCTTGTATTGTTCCGTATCGGCCATGCGGGAAACCGTCAGCAGGATGAGATGATCCTTTTTTAATCCATAGCGATCCAGCAGGTTTGCCTTTTTTTCTTTTTGCAATGGCTGTTCGAGGAAAGGATCGAGGCAATTATTCAGCACGGAAAATTTTTCATCCGGCAAGCCGTAAAGTGTTTTCATTTTCTCTTTGGTGAAATGACTGACGGGCAGGATGAGATCGCATTTCCGTAACATTCTTTTTTTCCATCCGGGGAAGGGTCTCCAAACTTCGATGCCATGGGCCAGTAAAACCAATTTAACGGATGGCTTAAAGAATTTAATCAGGTAACCCACAACCAGCAGGTTGATATGGCTCAACAGCACCACCCTGCTCCGGCGGCCTTCCGCGATGGCTTTTCGTACATAACCGATCTTATCGCCGTCAAAACCGGTGAATAATAACTGGGGATAATAATGATTCCTGTCGGCATTACCCGGTTTACCATACATGGAAAAAACTTTCGTGGTTCCGCCATATTGCAGACCCAATTCATACAAAGCTTTTCCCGCGATCCGGCAAACTCTTTCGATGCCGCCGGTGGCGGAGAAGACGCGGAGGGTGAGG
>CAZEZE010000112.1:2394-5787 GCA_964516445.1 uncultured Chitinophaga sp.
TTGTTCGCCTCACCCTTCAGATGATTTTGCGCCGGGGGATTTCGTCCACCTCTCCTCACGGAGAGGAGAAAGACTGTTGATTATTATTGACAAATGTAGGGTGAGGTTAAAGAACTGAACTGCCGGACGAACTAAAACTGACTTTCCGACTTCCCGACTTCCGGTCTTTCCGACTTCATCTCTCGTTCAACAACAACAAAGACATCAGCTGCGACCAGTGCATCTGCCCGGTCACAAACTTTTTATAATTCTCCGTTCCTTTCTTTCCCTTCGCGTTCATTTTTTCTTTTACAAATTCACTTTTGCCCAGCCATTCGGCAAAGGGGAAGGTGAATCCCATCTTGGGACGGTTCCATACGGACTCGGGTAGTTGATTTTTAAAACTGTCGATCAGTAATTGCTTGGGCAGGGTGCCGGCATATTTTACCCGGGGATCAATGGCCGTTACCAGTTTAACAAATTCGCGGTCGAGAAAGGGCACCCTGATCTCGATGCCATGGGCCATGCTCATGACATCGGAATCACGGAGCAACTGGTTTTGCATATAGAGATTCATCTCGATCCAACTGGCCTGGTTGCCCGGATCCAATTGACCCACAGGGTACAGTTCGGGCTGATCACCGAGGATATTCCAGACCTCTTTTTCAGAAGCATCCAGTTGCCGGGCAATGGTTGACGGAACAAATTGACCGCGTAAAAAAAGATAGGTCCCTTTGGCGCCGCCGAGACTCAGGTATGAAAGACGTTTCAATCTTTTTGAACCCGCATAACGCCCGGATCTTAATAAGGCAGACGGGATCTTTTCCAGTTTATTCACCGCGCTGATCCGGTTAAAGGAAGGATAGCCCCCGAATAATTCATCGCCTCCCACTCCGGACAACACTGCTTTCAATCCTGCTTCTTTGGCATATTTACTGATGAACCAGGTATTGATGCCATCACATCCGGGAAGATCCATGGCTTTAATAATACCGGGAAAATTTTCATGGAATTCATTCTCACTTAAAACCTGCTGCCGGTTCGGACATTTCAGTTGCCGGATGACCATGTCCTGGTATTTTTTTTCAGAATATTTATCTTCTTCAAAAACGATGGACAATGTTTTCAAGGTGGACGTGTGAAACTTCGCAGCCAGTATGGACATGATGGAAGAATCCAGTCCCCCGCTGAGGAAAACACCGATGGGTGCATCGCTGAGCAAGTGACATTGTACTGCTTTTTGCAGGCAGTCGCTGATCAATGATCTTGCTTTTTTCCTGTCATTCAATTCGTCCCGGTAATTATAAAATGCAAAGGAAGCGATATCCCATTTCCTGTTTTTATTGTTGTACCGGAGAAAAGTTCCTTTTGGCAGCGGCCTTACCTCTTTAAGCGATGTCACCGGTTCGGGCAGGTGTCCGTAAGCCAGCAGGTACACGGGCCAGTTTGTATTTTTTTCCTGCAGCCAGGGTAAGGGTTCAAAGCCGCGGGTCTCCGATGCAAAGACAAGGCCTTCTTTTGTAACGGAAAAATAAAGCGGTTTGATACCGGATGCATCCCTCACCAGGTAGATCGTATGTTCTTCGTTATCCCAGAGTGCAAAGGCGAACATGCCGTTGAACCGCCTGAATGCATTGCTGCCCCAGGCGGCAAAAGCGGCGAGGATCACTTCGGTATCGCTGGCGGTTTTGAAATGATAGCCCGCAGCGGTCAATTCGGTTTTTATTTCGGGATAATTATACAGTTCCCCGTTATAACTGATCCAATAACGGTCATCCTCATACGACATAGGCTGGTGCCCGCCCGGGGAGAGATCAATCAGGGCTAGGCGGCGATGCCCGAGGACCAAATGATCGCCGGGGAAACTTTGAAAGCCTTCATCATCGGGTCCGCCGTGTCTGAGGATGCGGCACATTTCTTTAACCAGGGCCTCTGTTTCGGCGATGGGAAGAGAAGGATTTAATATGCCGGCGATTCTGCACATAGCCTCACCCCCTGCCCCCTCTCCTCACGGAAAGGGAGTATGGATTCATCTGTATTTTGATAATTTTCTTCATGTTGTTTTTTCGGTAGAAAAGACTCAAGATTAAACACTCAAGAAACAAGACTCAAGTGGTTCACGTTCATAATACTCAAGTTGTTCACGAACGTGAAAACTTGAATCTTGAGTCTTGTTTCTTGAATCTTGAGTCTTTTAATTGTTCAGAGAGAAAAGACTCAATATGTCAACACTCAACAAACAAGACTCAAGTGGGTATGTTGCTTTCGACACTGCGTACGGTCATTCTTTCGGGTTCCCAACTCTCAAACTTTCGGATTCCTCCCCTCCTTGGAGGGGTGAATTTCAGACTCACTGAAGTATAGGGTTTGGGGTGGGTTACCGTATCTTAAAAACCCACCCCAATGTTTTATAGATTAATTATTCCCTAAGGCCGCCTCCCGATAAATCGGGACAGGCTCTCCCAGGAGGGGAGGATTCCCTTATATCAGTGTTTGGGTTACTTAAAGAGGATGATTTTTCTCTCCACCCATTAGTCCCTTATTTGTATTCTCCCCGCCCCCATTGGGTCGGGCAAGCATTTTTATTCTCTTCCTCAATACATTCTCATTCACTCCATGTTTCTTTTCATACTCAAGTATCCAGTTTCTTATTTCCCTGACCACTGCTTCAATTTTATTGATCACCAGCAATGCATTAAATCTCAAAAAACTTACTTTAAAAGATTCAATCACTTCCTGCCTGATCCGATCTTTTTCCTTTGCCTGTTCATCTTCATGTGTAATTCCATCGACTTCCAAAGCCAGTGACATATCCTTACAGTAATAATCAACAATATAATTCCCGATCGGTCTTTGCCGGTCAAAATCGTATCCCATCATTTTCCCGTTTTTAATTTCATTCCAGAGTAGCACTTCTGAAAAAGTCATGTTTTTACGAAGCTTATTTGCAAATGACTTTAGCTTTGGGTTGTATGGGATGATTCTTCTTTTCATTTGGATTAGGGAGCTTTTTGACCCACCCCATGTACTATAATTTAGTTATTCCCTAAGATCACCTCCCGAAAAATCGGGACAGGCTCTCCCGGGAGGGGAAGAACCCGAAAGGCAAAGCTTCGCTATCCTCAGTCACATGGGAACTGAAAATAGTTAGTAGCTTTTAACTTTTGCTGTTAAACTTATAACGCCCGGTTAAAGACTCAATATGTCAATATTCAATATACAAGACTCAGGTTGTTCATGAACGTCAAAACTTGAATCTTAAATCTTGTTTCCTGAATCTTGCGTCTTCTATTGTCCGGAGAGAAAAGACTCAATATGTCAATACTCAATATACAAGACTCAAGTGGGTATGATTTGACAAAGCTTCGCTATCCTCAGTCACATGCGTTTTGAAACCAGGTGATGAGATAAGCT
>CAZEZE010000112.1:5887-8296 GCA_964516445.1 uncultured Chitinophaga sp.
CCATGAACCATGAGCCATGAACCATGAACCATGATCATGACCAACTACTTTTTCTTAATTAATTTCTTCACCTTTCTCGCGATCCCCCACCCGTTTCGCCAGCTTTTGGTCTTTTCATCACTGGCGTAATAACCATAGCCATAACCGCCGTAGTGGGAGCCGTACCCGTAACCATAGCTGTATCCATAGCCATAACTTAAGAAGGAGAAGCCTCTTTGCCTTAATCCATTAAACACAATGGACATATTATTGAATTTTTTTTGCTGGTACAGGTCGTCGATCATGCGCAGGAAAACCTTGGGAGTATGATTATGACGCACGAGGTAAATGGTGGTATTGGCATAGGTTGCCAGCAGTTGTGAATCGGTGACCAGCCCGATCGGGGTGGAGTCAATGATGAGGTAATCAAATTTATCTTTCAGCAACTCCATCATTTCTTTGAATTTTTCACCGGCGATCAGTTCGGTCGGGTTGGGCGGTATGGGCCCGGCAGATACAATATATAAATTAGGATACTCAGTTGCTTTAACAATGTCGTCAATGGTGGCTTTCCCGATCAGGTAACTGGTGATTCCCGGGTCCCTGCTGATCCCCAGGTTCTTGCTCAGCTTGGGTTTGCGCAGGTCCATTTCCATCAATGCCACTTTCTTATCGGTAAGCGTGAGACTCATGGCGAGGTTCAATGCCACAAAACTTTTTCCCTCGCCCGATATACTGGAAGTAACGAGCAGGGTCTTGTGTTGCTCATTCAGGCCCATAAATACAAGATTGGTGCGAAGGGCCCGGAACTGTTCGGCGATAATGGTCTTCTTGCCTTCGGAAATGGCGATGGGATCTTTTTTGGGGGTCTGCATGACCTCGGCCACTACGGGTACTTTTGTTTTCGATTCGATCTCGGCCCGGAACAAAATCTTCCGGTTCAGTATTTCCTTCAGCATCACAAACAAAACGGCAGCGAGTAAACCCAGCAGGAACCCTGTTAAATAAAACTTCTTTGGTACGGGCTTGATAGGCCCCCATGCTTTTCCTTTTTCCAGAACCCGCAGGTCGGGAGTGGTGCCGGCAGATGATAATGCTGTTTCTTCCCTTTTCTGCAATAGAAAAATATAGATATTGTTTTTGATGGCCTGCTGCCTGCTGATATCGAGTAAGCCCCTTTCCTTCCGAGGCACCTGGCTTAATTGCCCGCTGTTGAGGGATATGGAAGAATTGATATTATTTTTTACAGACTTCAGCGTTGTTTCGATATTATTTACGTTCTCCTTGATATCATTTTTGATCCTGTTCACCGCATCTTCTGCCAGGATCACGGCATCGCTTTTTTCCCCGTTAATGCTCCGCATTTTATCGAGTTGGAATTCCGAATCATATAATTTTTGTAATAAACCAGCCAGCACCGGGTCATTGACCAGTAATTGAGAGGGAACAGTACCGGGTTTTTTCCCTTTGCTGCTGATATAATTCCTTACTTCTTTTAATACATCCAGCTGGATCTCAACTTCGCTACCACGTTTATCGAGATCACGTACATTATTTAAGTAAAGAGACGCCTGTTCACCTAAGTCATATACGCCTTCTCTTGTTTTATAAGATTGAATATTTTTCTCCGCGGAATCCAATTGCCCAACCACCAGGTTCAACCGGTCTTCGATAAATTGCAAAGTCCTTGCTGCGATCTGGTTCTTATCGTCAATTGCCTCTTCGTTATAAACTTCAAAAAGTTTATTCAGGATATCAATTCCTTTTTCCGGTGCCGGTGTTTCGAGTTTCAGATCCAAAACAGTAGATACATTGGAAATGGCATTTACACGAAGTCCGCCGGCAATGGCACCCGCTGCTCCTGCCACTGTATTAAAAACCACGTAATAATTTTTCCCGGTTAAATTCCGGTTATATTCAGGATTAGGAACGACGAGGTAGTTAGTATTGCCAGCCGTAAATATTGAATTAAACTGAACAACCTGGTCCTTGATCTTTACCGTGTTGTTTTTCCAGTCAACACTGAAATAAAGTTTACCTCCCCAATTGACACTGTCTTTATTGACTGCCCTGAACCAGATCGGTGAATTCGTGTTGTATAATTCTTCGGTACGCAAACGCCCCTGGTTATAAACCGATGCATAGAGATCCAGCGCCTTTACCACTTTTTCGAGGACGAGGGAAGAACGCAACACAATGATCTCGTTCTCCACAATCTTTTTTTCACTGAAGATATTCAGCGCTTCCAGCACTTTGCTGTCGCCGCTGCCTTTCTGCGGATCTTTTAATAATACGGTAGCTGATGCCATATAGATACGGGTCTGAGACCGCAGGCGCAGCCAGGAAATGGTCAGCCCGATGCCGATAGTAACAATAAAGAGGGGCCAGAAAGGAAGATACCTTTGGAGTACCTGTACAAGCTGGTTGGTT
>CAZEZE010000113.1:0-8280 GCA_964516445.1 uncultured Chitinophaga sp.
GCGGGGGAGGATTCAAACCCGGCGGCGGCGGATTCAACAAAGGCGGATTCAGGGGACGGTTCGTTCCCCGCAAGGAAGCAGAACACCGGATCAATCATTTCATTCGCGTACCGCAGGTCCGACTCGTAGGCGACAACGTGGAAGTAGGCATCTACGACACCCCGGTGGCGCTTAAAATGGCCCAGGAACAGGGTCTCGACCTGGTGGAAATTTCTCCTACAGTGGATCCCCCCGTATGCAAGATCATCGACTACAATAAATTCCTCTACGACAAGAAGAAGAAGGAAAAGGAAATGAAGGCAAAGAGCAAGGTTTCCGAAGTTAAGGAGATCCGCTTTACGCCCAATACCGATGACCACGATTTTGATTTCAAGGCCAAACATGCCGAGAGTTTCCTGAAAGAAGGCAACAAGGTAAAAGCCTATGTGCAGTTCAAGGGAAGGGCCATCCAGTTCCAGGACAGGGGACAACTCCTGTTGCTCAAGTTTGCGGAACGTCTCGCCGAAGTGGGCGTTCTCGAAAACATGCCGAAGATGGAAGGTCGCCGGATGCTGGCCATGTTCGCCCCGAAAGGAAAGAAAAAAAGCTGACCGGCTTACCGATATGCAGAATGACCCGTCTTCCTGAAAGACGGGTCATTTGTTACACCAGGAGAAACCGGGATGACAATGGATTACCGCTTGTATAAAAAAAACTCCCCATCCTTTATTCCCACAGCACATTAAGTAATTTGGAACGATTTACCGGATAAAAAAGCCCCATGCGACAACTATTCATTTTTTGGATTCTTATTTCCGGGTTGGCAGTTAACGCCTTCGCCCAGCGTCCGGATACCACCCGTACCTCCCTGCCCGGCAGGCCCCCGAATGGTCTCCGGCCTTATAAGGATGTGATCACCGACAAGGCCAGGACCGATGAGGGTCTATTTAAAGTGCATAAAGTGGAAGACAAATGGTTTTTCGAGATCCCCGACAGTCTCCTCGGCCGCGACATCATGGTGGTGAACCGTATCGTGAAATCATCCGTTAACACGGCCAAAGGTTTTGCGGGATATGCAGGCGACCAGATCAACGAAACCGTGATCCGTTTTGAAAAAGGGCCTAACAATAAAATTTTTCTCCGTACGGTTTTCTACAGCCAGTTCTCCAAAGACAGCACCCAGCCCATGTTCCGGTCGGTGATGAATTCGAATATTCTCCCGATCTCTGCGGCATTTGATATCCGGGCGCTGTCGAAAGACTCAACGGGGTCGGTGGTGGATGTCGGCGATTATCTCAACAGCGATAATGACGTGGTGGCTTTTGCATCCAGTCCCTCCACCGTTCCCACCAGCGTAGTGGTGCTGAAATCCAATTTCCAGGCAGGCGCATTGCAAAGCGACAAATCATTTGTATCGTCGATAAAATCCTTCCCGGTAAATATTGAAGTCAGGTCGGTAAAAACCTATACAAAAGCCATGGGGTCAACCGGCGGAACCATGGGCTCGGCTCCCGGCAGCCAAAGCAATGTTACGCTCGAGATCAGCAATTCTTTTGTGTTGCTGCCGAAAGTGCCGATGCGACAGCGTCTTTACGACAGCCGGGTTGGTTATTACTCACGGTCCTACACCGATTTTGACCAGAATCCCCAGCGGGTGGAGAGTACCAATATGGTGATCCGCTGGAGAATGGAACCCCGGGAGGAGGACATGGCCAGGTATTTAAGAGGCGAACTGGTGGAGCCGAAAAAACCGATAATATTTTATATCGATCCGGCCACACCTAAAAAATGGGTGCCTTATTTATTGCAGGGAATCAACGACTGGCAAAAGGCTTTTGAAAAAGCGGGCTTTAAAAATGCGATCATGGGTAAGGAAGCGCCGTTGGATGATCCCGAATGGAGCCTGGAAGACGCCCGCTATTCCGCCATTGTTTACAAACCGTCGCCCATTGAGAACGCCTATGGCCCCAGCGTAACCGATCCGCGCAGCGGAGAAATACTGGAAAGCCATATCGGGTGGTTCCACAATGTGATGAAACTCCTGCATAACTGGTATTTTATCCAGACCGCCGCTGTGGATCCGCGGGCAAGAAAGAACCAGTACGAAGACGAACTGATGGGCCAACTGATCCGGTTTGTCTGCGCCCATGAAGTGGGTCATACCCTGGGACTGGCGCATAATTTCGGCTCTTCGTCCTCCGTTCCGGTAGAAAAACTCAGGGACAAAGCCTGGGTGGAGGCCAACGGCCACACCCCCTCGATCATGGACTACGCGCGTTTTAATTATGTGGCGCAGCCGGAAGATAATATCAGTGAAAAAGGTTTGTTTCCCCGTATCGGCGATTATGATGAATGGGCCATTGAATGGGGGTACAGGTTATTTCCCCGATACGCCACCCCGACAGATGAAAAAAAGGGGCTGAACGACTGGGTGATCGGGAAACTAAAGAACAACCGGCTCTGGTACGGTTACCAGGGTAATAATGACGACCCGCGTTCACAGAATGAAGACCTGGGCGATGACGCGATGAAGGCAGGCGATTACGGTATTAAAAACCTGCAACGCATTCTTCCCAATCTGCCGGAATGGACCCGGGAACCGGCCGATGATTACAGCATGCTGCGTGAAATGTATAATGAACTCACCGGTCAACTGGGCCGCTACCTCGGGCATGTCAGTAAATATGTGGGCGGTATCATGGAAACCCCCAAAACCACCGATGAACAGGGGCCGGTGTATGAAACCGTTTCCGCCACAATGCAAAGAGATGCGGTCAACTTTCTAAACAGGCAGATCTTTACCACACCGGCCTGGCTTATCAATCGGGATATTTTTTCCAAAACGGGATTGAACGCGACAAGCGTGATCGGGGGACTGCAGGACAATGCGCTGAACCGCATTCTCAGTACCCGCACGTTGTCAAAAATGCTCGAAGCCGAAGCCGCGGACCCGAAGTATGCGTACCGGATGACCGACTTACTGGCCGATCTCCGAAAAGGGATCTGGGGTGAACTCACCGGTAAGAAACCAATCGAAATCTATCGCCGGAACCTGCAGAAATCCTATGTCAATCTCCTTACTTCGATGATCAAACCGGCGGCCCCGGCCACCACTACGATCGGTGGATTTACGATCACGATGAGTTCTTCTTCGGACAAGTCGGATATTAAAAGCGTGATCATGGGTCACCTGGGCGCCCTCCGCACCGAAATCAATGCTGCGGCCGTTGGGAACGGGGACCTGATGACCCGATACCACCTTCAGGACCTGTCAAAAAGAATCGATAACGCGCTGAATCCTAAACAGTAACCTTCGCTATCAGAATATTTATTGGAGAAAGCGACCTGGTATCCCGGTGTCGCTTTTTTCGTGATCGGAGCTTTGAACAGGAGGTCAAAACTCCTATCTTTGCACTCCGTTTCAAAAACGGGAGTTCTTTATACCCGGTTTATCCGGGACATATTTCCTGAAGAGGTTCGACAAAGGTCCCCCGGTGGGGAATGCCTCAAGGGTGTACAATTAATACAGGGTAACATGCCTAAAGTAAAGACGAATTCCAGCGCCAAAAAACGCTTTAAAGTGACGGCGACCGGAAAGATCATGCATCAAAAAAGCTTCAAGCGTCACATTCTCACCAAGAAATCAAAGAAAAGGAAACGTAACATGCGCCTCGACGGCACCGTGGCAAAATCACATGTGGATTTTGTAAAACGCCTGCTGCGCCTGAAATGATCCTTTTTATTCAATCACATTGATCACCCGGTCAGCCGTTGATGACGGACTGGCTTCAAAAAATTAAAATATGCCCCGTTCAAAAAATGCAGTGGCTTCCAAAGCCCGCCGCAAAAAAATACTCAAGCAAGCAAAAGGATTCTATGGCAAGCGCAAGAATGTGCTTACCGTGGCCAAAAACGTAGTGGAAAAAGGGATGACCTACATGTTTGTAGGCCGTAAACTGAAAAAAAGGGAATACCGTACACTCTGGATCGCGCGTATCAACGCCGCGGTAAGGGCGGAAGGGCTCACTTATTCAGAATTCATCAACAGGCTTCATAAGAAAGGCATCGAGCTCGACCGCAAAGTGCTGGCCGACCTGGCGATGAACAACCCGGAGACTTTCAAGAACCTGGTTGATTCCGTAAAATAATCAGCTTCACGTATAAGCAAAAGGCCCTTCCGGAAGAAGGGCCTTTTGCATTTCAGTCGTTCCGGGCAACTATTGTCCAAAACTCTTTTTGATCAGTTCTTTTGAGCATTTCCCTATGATCGTATTGAACTCGTCGGCTTTATTCACATCATCTTTCACTTTATTCCAGGCTTCGCCCTGTTTGGTAACACAGGCGTTTTGCGCTTCGGCCCTTTTAGGATCGGCGGCATCCATGGCATTGGCTTTGGAATAACAGTCACATACCTCATTGGCCAGTTTGGAGGCGCTTGAGCCGCCCCCTCCGCAGGAAGCAAGGGCGAATGCATAAAATGCAAAAAGGAAGATCCGTCTCATTTTGTTGTTTGGTTTTATGGTAATTAAAATATCTCAGTCACCGGTCCATGCTCTTTTAAAAGCAGACCCGTTCCAGTAAAGTACAAAAGAACTCTTCTCGTAATATTCGATCCCGATACCATCGCCCTTCATGTTCACTTTGCCCGAATTCATTCCCTCCAGCGGTCCTTTGGGATAGGTGGACAGGGCGCAAACGTCAATGTCTTCAGTCCAGAACAGGATACGGTTTGGATCCAGTGGCGCGCCAAAGATCACCGCCACCTGGTATTTCCCTTTAGCGGTGTCTTTCACCAGGGCCGCCGCATCCTCCTGGCCATCCCCGTTGAAGTCGCCCTTTGCGATATAGGGGTAATCCGGCTGTTCCTTTCTTTTAGATGCAATAAAATAATCAAACTCATCCTTTGGCCAGTTTGCAAGAGAATCGTTCAGCACCACCAGTGTGCCGCCGAATTTTGAACGGAGCAAACCATTTATTTCCATCGCGAGGGCCGTTGCTGTTACGTTTGTCCCATCTGCGGATGGATGGTCCGCGTTTACTGTATCGGCAGCTGCAACAAGGCTGTCACCCGGTGTGAGGTTTTCTTTTCCGGTTTCTTTTTTTGTTCCGCAGGCCGCGAGCAATAAAAGAAGGGGCATTACATATGATCTCATATAAATATGTTTATTGATAGGGAAACAGTATGACTAAGTTAACCGTAAACCTTCTGAATGCAATAAAAAGCCTCTCTTAAATAATAAGAGAGGCCCCATCCGGTATAAAATGAATTAAGCGGCGCCAAGCACAACAATGAGCGCATAAACCACCGCGGCGAAAATGAGCAGCCAGCTAAAGAAAAAAGCGCCGGCAAGTCCCAGCAGGAAAAGCAGGAGTGTTACCCAGAATTTTGTATTCGTTTCGCCCTGGTGCAGGTATACCGCAAGTGGTGGCAGCAACAGCGCGAGAATGACAAGGAGCAGGGTATTGGTGTCAGCCTCTATTCCGGCCTTCCTGGCCTCTTTGAATTTCCGGATCTCCTTTTTGGCCTGTTTTAATTTCCTGTTACGTTCACCCTTCGGCATGTTTCTCAGTTCTTCAAATGCGGATCGAACCGCGGCTTTTTGCTGTTCTGTTAATGGCAGCGATGCGGGAACAACAGCCACCGCTGCTGCCTTGTTAACCAGGAAAAGGGGGAATAAAAGGAGTATTACCGGGAAGTAGGTTTTTCTCATAAGAGTAGTTTTATAAAGGGTATGCGGCAAATAGAGTGCCGCGGCATAAAATTAAGCCCCGCACAGGGCGGGGCCGGTAATAAAAATATCAACAGGTGTTAATAGTTTATACGATGTCCAGCGCCTTTACAAATGAGGTGGTCATAAAGGGAAGGATCAGGGTTAGCCACTCCCAGTGCGAATAAATGGCAAAAATCAATGCGGCCGCAGATGCCAGGAAAACCAGAAACCAGAGGCCCCTGTATTTCTTTGTTTGTTCCATTGCAAAAAAATTTGTGCAAAAATAGGGTAGCCCTGCTGAATCAAAAAAATAGTTTTACACTTTCTGTTCCGTTTTCCGCCAGCCGCGAATCACTAAAGGTATCGCGATCAGCGCTGCACTGAGTGCTAGTACCCATTTTACCCATACCACAATATGATACGTTCCAAAATCACGGATGGTCTCAGGATGATTGAGCCATTTCAACAGGTAAATATTCTCGGCAATATCGCATGCCCATGCAAGCACCTGGAGGGATGCAAGTGCTACCAGTATTTGCCGGAACAGTGGTTTCCCGGACTTATGAACTGCTATCATGCAAAGCGACGCGATACCGGGGTAAACACCGGCCATGAATGCGAAATCAAAAAGAAGCTGGAAGCGAAGTAGGGACTTTGAGGGTTCTTCCAGTCCCAAAAAGATAGCGGCCACCTGTTCTTTGGGGTAGCTGAGCTCCAGTCCGATAATTGTAAATACGCTGCCATTTGCCACAAATTCCTTTTCCAGCAACTTCATGCAGACAGCGGTGCCGGCAAAAAGTCCCAGGCAGAAGAGAAACAGGTTTTTCCAGCCTTTATATCTCATAGTCATGGTATTGTGTTGATTTTTTTTGGTTTTTTATGCTCTATTTGTTAGTCAATTGATTGTTTTGACTATATTCGTAAATTAATGTGTTATATAAACACAAACCACCCGTTTAATCTACCAGAATAGCGATTGCGATGAAGCTCCAGTTTTATTTGCGTTACCATACCAGTTACGGGCAAAGTTTATGGATTTCCGGTGATACGGATGAATTGGGCAATGGAGATCCTGCAAAAGCCCTTCCGATGAACTACCTGAATGATGAGTTCTGGACAGCCTCCCTGGAGATCAAACGCAAGGATCTTTCCAGGCATATCACCTACAAATACCTGCTGAAGAACAAGGACGGAGGATGGATCTACGAATGGGGACAGGACCGCTATCTTGAAGGATTGAAGAAATCAGAAATTCAGGATCTGCAACTGGTTGATACCTGGAACCACGCAGGCGAATATGAGAATGCTTTTTATTCGGCGCCTTTTGATAAAGTGTTGTTGAAAAGAACGGTTCCCAAAAGCAAGCGTTCGGAAGATAAGAACCCCACTCATATTTTCAAGGTGAAGGCGCCCCTGTTGCAGAAAAATGAAGTGGTCTGTTTACTGGGAAGCGGGGACCGGCTGGGTGACTGGAATGAAGAGAAACCCATTCAACTTCAGCCGGAACAACATGGTCAAACAGGACATTGGTGGGTGGCCAAACCGGATCTTTCCGGTTCCGGTTTCCCTGTCGCGTATAAATATGGGGTGTACAATGTAAAAGAGAAGAAGTTTGTTCGGTACGAGGACGGGAATAACCGTCTCGTGTACAGCGACGCGGCCAGGAAAAAACTGACCCTGCTCCACGACGGTTTCATCCATTTGCCGAATGATACCTGGAAAGGCGCGGGTGTGGCGATCCCCGTATTCAGTCTCCGAAGCAAGAACAGTTTTGGTGTAGGAGAGTTCACGGATATCAAACTGCTGGCCGATTGGGCCGCACGTGCGGGACTAAAGCTGATACAACTTCTTCCCGTCAATAATACCATGTCCAGTTTCACCTGGATGGATTCCTATCCGTATTCTGCTATTTCGGCTTTCGCACTTCACCCTCTCTATATCAACCTGGCAGAACTGGCCGGTAAAGAATACGCCGAAGAACTGAACGTCTTAAAGAAAAAACAAAAAGAACTCAATGAACTCTCCGAGGTGGATTACGAGGAGGTGATGAAATACAAATTCGCCGTTCTTAAAAAATTGTATGACGTGATGGGAGAGGAGACCCTGGCTTCCGACGGGTTCAGGGAATTTTTCAAAGAGCACCGGCACTGGCTCGAGCCCTTTGCCGCATTTTGCTATTTCCGCGACAAATACGGAACGGCAGAATTCAGTAACTGGAAAACAAATGCAGTTTACAACAGGGACGAGATCGAAAAACTCTGTTCGCACAAGTCACCGGCCTATAAGAACATCGGTTTTTATTACTTTAACCAGTACCATCTTCACCTGCAACTGAAAGACGCAGTCGATCACGCCCATAAAAAGGGAGTAGTGCTCAAGGGTGATATCCCGATCGGTATTTCCCGCTACAGCAGTGATGCATGGGTGGAACCGGAAATGTTCAATACATGCTGGCAGGCCGGCGCGCCACCTGACGATTTCACCGCCGTGGGCCAGAACTGGGGGTTCCCCACTTACAACTGGAAGAAAATGCAGGAGGACGGTTTTTCCTGGTGGAAGAAACGTTTTGAGCAGATGAGCAATTACTTTG
>CAZEZE010000114.1:0-8254 GCA_964516445.1 uncultured Chitinophaga sp.
TGTTTCATATAATGACGCGGTGACCGGCTCCAAGCAGATTCAGTTATTGGGTCTCAGCGGCAATTACACGCAACTGACGGTGGAGAACCTTCCCGGTCCCAGGGGACTGGCCACAGCGCAGGGATTGAATTTTATAGCCGGTCCCTGGGTGGAATCGATCCAGCTCAGCAAAGGGGTGGGATCGGTGGTGAACGGGTATGAAAGTATTGCCGGCCAGATCAATATTGAACTGAAAAAACCCGAAACGGCGGAAAGGCTTTATGCCAATGCCTATGTGAATGATATGGGTAAAACCGACCTGAACCTGGTGTTGACACAGAAGATCTGCAAGAACTGGAGTACCGCCTTATTGCTGCATGATAATTTTCTCGCCAAAAGCGATGTGGATTACAATAAAGATGGATTCCGCGACATGACCACCGGCAATCTCTTCACCGCGGTCAACCGCTGGAAGTTTGAGAACGGGAAAGGTTTTGAATCCCAGTTTGGGATTAAAATGCTCAGCAATGATCTTACCGGGGGTGAAACATCCTTCGATCCGGACAAAGATAAATTTTCCACCCGCAGTTACGGTCTCGGGATCAACATCAAACGCTATGAAGCCTTTGCCAAGACCGGGTATGTGTTCCCGGAAAAGAAATATAAGAGTGTCGGTCTGCAATTAGCGGTGTTCGATCATAAGCAAAATTCTTATTTCGGGCTGACCGCTTATGATGCGCGGCAGAAGAATTTTTATGCCAACCTGATCTACCAGTCCATTATCGGGAGTACGATGCATAAATTCAGGACCGGGCTGAGTTTTTTGTCGGATAGTTATAACGAACTGTTCAACAGTACCCGGTATGAGCGAAAGGAAAACGTTCCCGGCGCCTTTTTTGAGTATACATTCACTCCTGTCGAAAAATTCAATGTCGTAGCCGGTATGCGCGCGGATCGCAACAGCCTGTTTGGCTGGTTCGCCACGCCCCGGGTGCATGTCCGTTATGAACCCGTGAAAGGAACCACGATCCGGCTGAGTGCGGGAAGGGGACAGCGTACCGCCAATATTTTCGCGGAGAACAATGCGGTCTTTGTGAGTTCAAGGCAACTGAACATCCTGGCAAGTTCAACGGGTAAAGCCTACGGGCTGAACCCGGAAGTAGCCTGGAACAAGGGGATCAGCGTGGACCAGAAATTCAAATTATTCAGCCGGAATGCCAGCCTCGGGCTCGATTTTTTCCGGAATGATTTCAGCGACCAGGTGATCGTTGATCTCGAAGATGCCCGGCAGGTGAAATTCTATAACCTCGACGGCAAATCTTATTCTAACAGTTTCCAGGCCGAACTGAACCTGGAGCCGGTCAGAAAACTGGAGACCCGGCTGGCCTATCGTTTCTTTGATGTAAAGGCGAATTACGGCAACCAGTTATTGCAAAAGCCTTTTACGGCAAGGCACCGTGCCTTTGCCAACCTCGCCTATGAGTGGAGCCGCTGGAAATTTGATTATACCATCAATTATAATGGTACAAAAAGAATTCCGAGCACCATCGCCAACCCGGCAAACTACCGGCAGCCCGAACAATCTCCATCCTATGTGCTGATGAATGCGCAGGTGAGCAAGACCCTAGGCAAGAAGCACCCCATTGATCTTTACCTGGGAGGGGAGAACCTGACCAATTTCCTGCAGCGGGATGCGATTGTCAGCGCCGACCAGCCCTTCGGGCCTTATTTTGACGCATCGTTGGTTTGGGGGCCGGTGAGTGGGAGGTTGGTGTATGTGGGGGTGAGGTATAAGATCAAGTAGGGCAATGGGCAATAGGCAATAGGCAAAAGGCAATGCGTGTCCGCCCGTAGCACTTGCGTAGGCGGGTGCAATAGACAATATTCAATAGACAAAGATTAACCCGTTCTTTTCCGGACGGGTTTTTCTTTGGATTTTTATGAGCCGGGATAAAGCGGGTGCAAACATTTCTATACGTTTAAAAACAGGTTTGGGCTTTTTGTATTTGCGCAATCATTATTTAAAAAGGTGAATAACAAGGAGGTGATTGTCAATGGCGGCCGGGGTTAAGACACTATTTGCGAAGTTTCTCTGTGTCCTCCGTGGTTAAAAAACCACAAAGGACACAAAGACTATTTGCGAAGATTCTCCGTATCCTCCGTGGTTAAATTTTTGCCTGATCAGGGTTCTGGATAAATGCGATGGTACGGCACCTTTTGCCAGGATGAAAATTATTTGCCGGTACCAAACCGGAAAGAACAACCCAGCGCCACATAATTCGGGCTATTAATGATATTGAAACCGCCGGAGATATCCAGTTTCACACTTTCACTGGCATAGTAAGCAAGTCCGCCGTCAATCCCGTGCTGGGGTTTGTCGCCCTTCCGCACGCTGCCGTAGGCTTCAATATACGCATACCATTTTTCCCCGAGATTAAAACCGGGTGCGATGGTATAGATCCACCAGGGGGTGGAAGAGAAACCGTCCCACTCCGCGCCGAGATTATAGCCAAGCCCGATACCATCCGCCAGCGTATGCTGCATGGTAAACCGGAAATTGGGCGCCCAGTTATCATACCTGTAATTTTTACTGGCCAGTTTGGGAACGGCAAGGTGGAATATCAGCGATGTTTTTGGCAGAAGCCCCTTCTCTTCCCAGAAAGCCACTTTACCGCCGATCTGTACCGGCAACAGGCCCTTCTCGTAATTTTTACCCGAAGGAATAAATGAGGTCTGTTCCGAATTCAATTCAGTAATTAAGCGAAACTCAAATCTTTTCGAAGCGCCATATTTCCACAGGATGGTGGGGTGAACCCAGGTATTCAGACCGCCTGCGTCCTCAAAATTGAAACCTATCTCTGCCTGTACCCATTTATGTTTTACGATAAAGGGACATTCGGTCTGGTCGGGACGGTCGGTTTCCATCCTGCCCGTCTGCTGGGCGTTCAGGGAAAGACTTAAAACAATAACTGAAAAGGAGAGGAAAAATTTAATCATCTGCAAATATAAAGGGCGGGAATTTATTGACGGTAATCTTCACGTACGGGGCTAAAAGCATCAATTACTTTACAGGCCGATCTTGCCACGGCTGAATGCGGCAAATTGGATGCTATCACGTGATACATACCGGCTGTCAGCAAACAGGATTCGCCGCCGATCATCATTTCGAGTTCCCCTTCAATGATATAGGTTATCTGTTCCTGTACATGATGGTGCAGGGGAATGCTGCTTCCGGCCTCCAGTTCCACATAGCCAAATGTCATGTGCTCTCCATGTGCATAGTAACCGGTAATACCGGGAACAAGTACTTTTGGGATGATATCTTTTATCGAAAGCATAGTCGTGGCATTATTTTATTAACAGCGTTTGATGTTTTTTTGTGATATCTCAGTCTTCAAAGTAACAGAAGCTTCCGCCTACCCATTCCTTGTCCTTGTTGTAGCGGACCCCGACCATCTTGCCTTTGCTTAGCCTGGCCAGGTTATTGGCCGCTACCGGCCGGTCTGCACGGTCGGGCCAGAAATAGAAAATACGTATCTCCGCCTTTGCGGGAACATCGGGGGTTTGAATGACGTCGGCGTATTTCACTTTTCGCTGAAGGATCCAGTTCTCCGGGTCTTTTACTTTATCAATATCCTCGCGGGTCACATCGATCACCACACCCTGCCCGGCAAACGAGAACAGGGGCTTTAGTACATAATTCTCCAGGTCGCCGGGAATTTGTTTCACTTCGTGGAGAAAAAATGTTGGCGGCACATAGGGATGCCGGATCAGCGGCAGGGTATACTTACTGATGCGGTAAAACCAGTTGGGGTGGGGGCACCACTCTGCATCAAGTTCCTCAAAAAGGAGTTGGCCCTTTTCCTGCACTTCAGTGGTCTGCTGTTGCAGGTCATCAAAGATGATACGGTTGTAGATCCGTTTGACTTCGGTTTTCCTGCCCTCATTCATATAATACAATTTCTTTCCTTCCCGGATCAGTTCGGTCAGGCAAACCATTTTGATACCGATATAATCTTCCGTGCAGAAAAAATCGATCCTTGTTTTCTGCCGGCGCGGAAAGATCTCCAGCAGGATCACGTTTTCCGGTTCGTGACCGGCGATAATGATGTCTTTGAGTGATTGTATATAGGTTTCCCGGTTGTGTCCGCCCAGGTAACAGTTAAAATTACCCGGCACCGGGTGATGCCGGCGGAATACATCATCCAGCAATACTTCATAAGCGAAGAGGGAGGGGAAGCCCTGCATCTCGATCAGTTGGGGTTCATATTCGCCGGCTTCATTGATACAGATCCCGAAATCAAAGGCAATAAAATTCGTGTGTTCGTCTTCTCCCGGTACCTGCAGTTCCGGGGGTATCGCGTTTTTGGTGAGTTCTTTGAAACCGGGACTGCAAATGATGTCCACAATACGCTCGCAGGCGTCAAGGGTCTTTTCTTTAAAATCCTTCGGAACGAAAATCGGGGTTTCCGCCACCCTGAAATCCAGTGCGCCGGGATGGGCGGCGCCCAGGTCTTCGAGGAACGCGGCATATTGGGTGTTGGAGAATTCCTGGTTATATTTTTCCCGGATGGATGGGATCATACGTTGTTAATTTGCGGTTGCTATAAAATTAAGGGATTGTTATATAGCGTACTTGCAGAAATTAAAAAAGCACCCCGCTGTCGCGGAATGCTTTTTTGCAGAATTAATTATGCCTCAGGCAGGCTGTTAATTGTTAGGGCGAATGGTTCTTACGGGTTGTTTGATAATGGCCGGGGCCTTTTTCGCAATGATCCAGGCGGCTCTCCGTCCGATATTGTTCGAATTATACTTGATCCACATATACCCGTCTTCGCCCCAGTCTGTACCCCATGAGTTTTTCATCAGCCAGGCGCCTTTGTTGTCGTCCCAGCCAACCAGCACAACTGCGTGATTGGAGGAGGGGCTGCTGTAATTGCTGGGAAATTCATAGAAGACGCCGTTGGTGTAATTCTGGAACATGGAGGTAACCTGCACACTGACCGCGATAGGGCCGTATTTGCACATCGCCTCTTTGATATCGGCAACAGATGCGATCTTACTGATATCACCGGAAGGATCCACTACGCCCCAGTCGGTTGCATAATAATTGGTGCTGGGTGTTCCGCCGGCACAGGCCTGGTTCACCCCGGCATCCGGGACCGCTGTTTCTGTGTTCAGGTTCTTGTTCTGGTCCACCATCCATTCCATCACTTTATAGGCAAAGCCACCGCTGCAATCGCCATCCACGCAATTTTCGGCATGTTGTTCCGACGCATTGATAAAAGAGCCGTTTATTTTCTTGTAGCTTCCCTCATAAGCGCCAACGGCAGAATAGGCCCAGCAGTTTCCGCATTGCTGGTCCCTGACCGGTGTTACGTAACCCTGGTTGCGGGCATCATAGGTCTTGGAGGAAGCAAAACAACCGATGAGTCTTACTTTGATGATCTCTATTGCCGCGGGACTGAGTTTACGGGCGGAGAGATATTGTTTGATACGGAGTTTCTCGTTTTCGGGCACTTCTTTCTCACCGGTGATCTGCGCCAGTGTCTTATTGCTTACCCCTGTGAACCCTACGTTGAATTCTAATCTTTTCTGAACAATGACACTTCGTTGCGATTCCAATGTTGTTTTTAACGCAGCCGGAGCATTGACCTCGCGTAATACATATTTCTGCGGGAGTTTGGCAGTGGGTTGTGCCTGCGCTGAAAAAATACAGAAGAAACCTGCAAGGCCCGCCAGCAGGTATTTATTGATTTTTTTCATGATTTTAAATTTTTGGATTTATTAAAAAGGCCATTACTCAATAAACACATTAAATTTTCTTTCCTTATCCGGGAGTGTTTTTTTGTCCCATGGCCTGGCATGTATGAAATGTAGTTTTGTTGCCCCCTTTTTTATCCCGGTAAAATAGAATTGCTGGGTATCGGGCCCGTTATCTTTCCCCTCCACATTGTTCAGCACCTTTGTGGAATCAAGGGTAAGGAAACCGCCATATAAAGAATCGGCAAGACTCCAGCTAAAGCCGGTCCCCATACTGGTACCCAGTTCAATGATAAAGGAGGCATTCAATTTTACGCGGATAGTATCCTGCTGGCTTGCAACTGGATGGGGTATCTCAGGTTTACCGGAATCGGGTTTGCCGGTATTGCAGGCGCCTGCCAAAACGATCAGTGCGAGAAGTTTCATATGGATCTGTTTTAACTGCTGGTCAGATCAGTTCTGGTTGAAACTTGTTCGGCGGAAGATCTATCCGGGGAACGAATGGTAATGCAAAGGTAGAGTGTTGCGGGAGCCGGAAGATATGATTCTGCTCAATACCCACTTTGTGGTATTTTTTTGAAGTGGAGGAATGAGAGATGCGGGTTAGCAGTAGGAATGAACTAGGCTTCCACGGGTATCAGCAGCCCGATCGACTGGTTCAGGAAATTGGGGATGATATGTGCGTAGGTCCACCTGATCTTGTCCGGGTCTTCCAGGTGTTCCAGCATGCTGTTCAGTTTATCTAGTCCATGGCTTTCTATAACAGTCTTTCTTTTTTCTTCGGTGCGGAGGTACATGCTCATCCCTGGTGCATCCGCTTCCGGATGGAACTGTGTGCCGATCATATAATCGTTGAACCGGATGCCCATCACGGCCCGTTCATACGGCACATGCGGGCGGCTTTTTTCGATACAGAGTATTCTGGCGCCGATCCTGTTCAGCAGTTCGTGGTTGGGCTGTATCACCTGGTGGTCGCGACTATCGACCGCGTAAAATGGATCCCGGAGCCCTTCAAAAACTGCATCATCCTGCCCGGCTTCCAGCATATGCACGGGAAATACACCAAAGGCGGTGGACTTTCTTTTGGTAACAAGCCCCGCGTTGAAATAGCGGCTGGCCAACTGGAAGGAATGACAAATGAAGAGTACATGTTTTTTCTTCGTGGTGGAAGGGTTGTTGTTCCAGCGTTCGATACCGTCAACCCAGCGGCACCAGGCAATATCCCAGTCTTCAAAACGGCTGATCAGCGGGTCGCCGGGACCGCCGGTGGAAATATAAATGTCAAAGGAGGTGTCGGGGATCTCGTTCCGGAGCCGTACGTCAAATTCACTGACGGAAAGTTCAAGGTCATTGGTCACAGCCCAATCATGAAGAAGGGTGCGGATACAACGCATTCCCTGGTTGGGTTTGCCTTCATAGAGATCGAGGATTGCCGCCGAGACCTGCCTTTTCCCGTTCCAATTCATTCGACAAACTTAATGATTTTATAACGCACAGGTAGTCAATACCGATTACTCATTTACCCACAAATGTGGATTTAATGATCAGGAAGAATGAAATAAAGTTGATGCGGATTATTTTTTTAGCCACGGATTACAAAGAATTTTTGCCACGGATTACACAGATTAGCACAGATTAATTCTTTAGCCACGAAATCACACAAAAGAACACGAAAATTTACCGTACTAAAACCAATGAGTTTTCTCTGAATCTGTATTTTTTGTGTTTGTTCGTGTGCTTTCGTGGCAAAAAAATCCGTGTAAATCCGTGTACCCCGCCTGCCGGCAGGCAGGTCTGTGGCCAAAAAATTAGCCACTCATTACTCGAAATCACACAAAAGAACACGGATTATTTTTTCTCATAGACCTTTTCACCACCCAGCCAGGTCTGCAGTACGGTAGTCTGTAGTAGTTCGGTGACATCTGCTCTCAGCAGGTCGCGGTCGAGAATGATGAAATCGGCCCACTTGCCTTTTTCAAGGCTTCCTTTTTCCTTTTCTTCAAAATTGGAACGGGCCGCCCAGGTGGTCATGCCCCGTATCGCTTCCTCGCGGCTGAGCGCATTCTCCATCTGGTAGCCGCCGTTCGGAAATCCTTTTGCATCTTTCCTTACCACGGCAGCAAAGAATGTTTTCAGCGGGGAGATATCTTCCACGGGGAAATCCGTACCCAATGGTATCCACCCGTTCTGCTGTAATAATTGTTTATAAGCGTAAGCACCCTTCACCCGTTCCGCACCCAGACGGTCGCCTGCCCAGTACATATCGCTGGTGGCATGGGTGGGCTGTACTGAAGGGATAACAGAATAGGATCCGAATAAATCAAAATCGTTTTGATTCACCACCTGCGCATGCTCGATCCTCCAGCGCAGGTCGTTCTTCCCTTTCAGGTATTTGGCATAGATATTCAGTATCGTCCTGTTGCCGCTGTCACCGATCGCATGGGTACAAAGCTGGAAGCCGCGCTTCACGGTCCATGCCGCGACGGAGTCGAAATGCGCGGGATTACTTAAC
>CAZEZE010000115.1:0-8249 GCA_964516445.1 uncultured Chitinophaga sp.
CACAAGTACCTGCTCCGGTACACCGGTTGAAATGACCATGAACTATATGGATTATACAGATGATGCCTGCATGTATATGTTCAGTATCGGGCAACAATCCAGGATGTGGGCGGTCTTTGCCTCCGGAGGTCCGAGGAACAGTTTCGCACAGCCTTAAAAATTATCATGCTATAAAAAAAGCTGTCTCTAGGAAGGAGACAGCTTTTTTTATGGCCGGCGAATCCGGTACACAATCCTATTTTGCATTGGCCCTGATATAGGCTACCAGGTAACTTTCTTCTTCCGTTGTAAGTTTTGCGTTGGGGACCATTGTTTTCAAAATAGATTCCCACCTGGCAAACGTGTAATTCTTTACATTTTTAGCGGCATGGCATTTTGTGCAATTTGATGTATAGACCGACCTCCCCATTTCTAATTCAGATGGTTTTTCGGGACCTTTGGGTGCATTGGGCGGGGGAATGGAAGGAGGTACTGCAGGAAGTTCAGATGTCGGAGGCTTCCCTTTTTCACTATCGGGATCATAGGTAGGCTCTTCCGTTTTCTGTCCCGCTTCAGCGAGATCCTTTTTCCCCGTCTCCGGCTGCTTTGTTCCCGTTGCACCGCTGTCGGGGGCCACTTTACGGGTACAGGCCAGTACCGACAGGGTCAGCAGCAGGGCGAACATCGTAATCCTTACCATATTCTTCAGTTATTTAAAAGTAAATATAGCGTTTGTCAGGAAATAGCAGGAGCGCCAAAGTAGCTATGCAATACCGCGGGCAGTTTTATTTCCCCGGCGGATTGATTATTTTCGAGCAGGCAGGCCATAATTCTCGGTAAGGCCAATGAACTTCCGTTCAAGGAGTGTACCAGTCTTGATTTCCCATCCGTATCCTTGAACCGTATCTTCATACGATTGGTCTGAAAAGTCTCGAAATTGGAGACCGAACTTACCTCCAGCCATTTCTGCTGCGCGGCGCTGAACACCTCAAAGTCGTACGTGAGCGCTGAGGCAAAGCCCATATCGCCGCCGCATAAGCGCAGGATACGGTAGGGCAGTTCCAGTGTGTTCATCAGCTTTTCAACATGACCTACCATCTCCTCCAGCACTTCATAACTTTTATCGGGATGGACCAGTTGCACGATCTCCACCTTATCGAACTGGTGTACACGGTTCAGTCCCCGCACATCGGCGCCGAAACTTCCGGCTTCCCTCCTGAAACATGCGGAAAAAGCCGTCATCTTCACCGGCAACTCCGCTTCTTTCACAATCTCATCCCGGTAAATATTCGTAACCGGAACTTCCGCGGTGGGAATCATATAGAAATTATCCGCCGGCATAAAATACATCTGCCCTTCTTTATCCGGCAACTGCCCCGTGCCATAGGCTGAAGCGGCATTCACCATTAAGGGCGGCAGGTATTCGGTATATCCCGCAGCGGTATTAAAGTCCAGGAAATATTGCACAAGTGACCTTTGCAATTTGGCGCCCTGTCCTTTATAAACCGGAAATCCCCGTCCCGTGATCTTAACGCCTGTTTCAAAATCAACGATATCGTATTTTTTGATCAGGTCCCAGTGTGGTACCGCATCCGCAGTTAAAACAGCTTTCACACCACCCTCTCTTACAACCACGTTATCAGCCGGAGAATCACCGCGAGGCACTTTTTCCGATGGAAGGTTGGGCAACAAAACCAGTTTGTCATTAAGTTGTTTTTCGGTATCCGCCATTTTCTCCGTTAATGGCTGAAGGATCGCTTTAAAACCCGCGACCTCTTCTTTTTTCATTTCCGCCTCCTCCTTTTGACCCTTTGCCATTAACTGGCCGATCTCTTTGGAAGCTGCATTCACTCTGGCTTGCGTATTATCTGTTTCAAGCTGTAACCGCTTGCGTTCGTCATCCAATGCGATGATCTCATCCACAAGGACCGGTTCGGCAAAATGCTTGATCGCCAGTCTTTCTTTTACCGCCTGCGGATTTTGCCGGAGTACCTGTAGCTGCAACATCTTCTTTTCAGTTTGCCGCAAAGATAAAGGAGATGTGGAAAGACTTACTCACCGGGGTTACAGGGCAATTTATTCAGCTAAAAGCTGCCGGGTTTGAGAATTAATTGCCCGGAGAAAAAGAAAATGGAAATCCGTTAATTAGGCCCCCTCATTCCCACATTCCCACATTTTCTCATTATTCCCTACGCGCCTATCTTTGCGGGTCATGTTCATGAAAGATGATCTGCAACAGCGCTGGTGGCAACTGGAAGCCAAACTGGTGGAACGGTTTGGGAAAAAACCGGATATGGAAACCATTTTGTTTCTTATCGGCATCCAGGAATTCGGCGATATCAAAGACAAATTCACCAAAGAACAAAAGCAGGACCTGATGCATGTGGCCGTTTGCCAGCTTTTATCCACCAGCGGATTTTATGAAATGGAAGGGGTGGATGAGGATGGCTGGCCCCATTTCAAACAGCTCAAACCCATGCCGGATATGAGCGCACCCGAACAGGAGAATTTTTTAAAGGACCATATTTTATTATATTTTGAAAAGAACGATGCCTGATATGAAAAAAATAATGCTCAGCCTGTGGCTGCTGGCCTGTGTAACTGCCACTGTGGCCGCGCAGGGAGACTCCACCCTGAAGAAAAAGGACCGAAAGAAAGATGTGTTGCTCCAAACCAGTATGGGAGATATGGTGATCAGGTTGTCTGACTCAACTCCGCTTCACCGGGACAATTTCCTGAAACTCGTCAAAGTGCATTACTTCGATGGAATCCTTTTTCACCGGGTGATAAAAGATTTTATGATACAGGCGGGTGATCCGAACAGCAGGGATGCCAAACCGGGTCAGGCTTTGGGGAATGGCGGACCGGGCTATACGATTCCCGCCGAGTTCCGCACCAGCCTCTTTCATAAGAAGGGTGTGATCGCCGCGGCAAGAATGGGCGATAATGTAAATCCCCAAAAAGCCAGCAGCGGCAGCCAGTTCTACCTGGCCCAGGGAAAAGTATTTACCGATGCTGAATTGGATATTCTTGAAAAAACCCGGCTCGCCGGAAGAAAGATACCGGCCGGTCAGCGGGAAGTATATAAAACAACCGGCGGCATTCCCCACCTTGACCAGGGCTACACTGTTTATGGTGAAGTGGTAAGGGGCATTGATGTAGTCGACAAGATCGCTTCCGTGCCCGTGAGCAAGGGAACTGACCTGAACCGTCCGCTGGAGGATGTCAGGATCATTACCGCAAAACTCATCAAGCGGAAACAGTCCGGAAAATAATTCTGCTAAAAAAAGGGTCCTGCAGTAGCAGGACCCTTTTAACTACATTCGGCTTATGTTTATTGCCCGGTTCCCATTCCGCCCTGGCCGCCACTTTCCGCACGTTTCTTTTCATCTTCGAGCGCTGATTTGCGCTGGCGGGCTGCCTTAACCTGGCTATTACCAAACCGGTAATTGAAATTCAGTTTCACCTGCGGCATTTCACCTCTTCCTGAAAAAGTGCTGTTAGCTCCGGCAAAATCTGTATGCCCTCCCCATTTCATCGTCTGGAAGATATCGCTGACAGCCACCTTTATATTCCCATTTCCTTTAAAGAGCACTTTCTGAATACCTGCATCAACTGTACCCATCGCATTGGAGCGAATAAGGCCCTGCCAGACTGAGGGCGAAATATAAATCCCGCTTAGCTCGCCGGTCCAGCCCTTTCCCAGGTTGAAACTGTTTTGCATGAAATAGGTCAGGGCAAAAACCTGTTGGTCAACTTTTCTGTCGCCCCCGCCGAAATCGGCCACATAATGGGAGAAATTGGAATTCAAAGACAAAAAGAAGCTATACCACTTATATTGGAAAGGATAGGTAATGTTCAGTGCCACTACATCCTGCGTCGCCAGGTTCTTCTTGGTCAGGAAACCCTTTGTTTTGTCAATGGTATCGGGTATCTGGGCAAAAATATCCCGGACATGACTGTAGGTCAGTTTGGTAGTCAGTTTGTACTTGTAAATATGAGTGAGATCAAAACTGTTGGTATACTGTGGTCTCAGCAGGGTATTCCCTTTCATATAGGAATATTCATTGAGTTTGAACTCAAACGGGTTCAGGTCCTGGTAAGCGGGGCGATCGATACGCCGGCTGTAGGAAATCGTCCACTGCTTCATCGGGTTCTTATTAAAAGTGAGCGCCGCACTCGGGAACAGATCGGTATAATCCCTTTTGAAAGTGGAGTCGTAGGGAAGCATAATATCCGATACTTTCCTGAAACCGGTTGATGTGCCTCTTGAATGGGTGTTCTCGGCCCTCAGCCCAAACTGGATCATCATCCCTTTTTTCAGTTGCTTGTTATAATTAACATACAACGCGTTGATGTTTTCCTTGTATTTGAAGCGATTACTCTTCAATGTATCCAGCACTTTAGCGGAGGAGAAAATATCGTACCGCTGAAAATCGTTATCGGTGCTTACAATACCGATCTTACCACCTATTCCCAGCCGGCCCCCTTTATAGTTCTTCTCATAATCGGTTTTGAAGGAGAACAGGTCAATATCTGTTGGGGCGATCATATTATAAATGGCCCTGTTAATTTCAGTAACGCCGTCGGGTCCATAATAATAATTGGGTTGATACTGGTTCGACCGTATCCTGAAGAACCCGTAATCGGCATCTATATTCAGCTCCGACCCGCCTGTTACGGCATACCGGTAATTCAGGTTGGTGTTCAGGTTGTCACGTTCCATGTCATTATGGTTCGTAGCTTTTAAAATACGGTCTGTAAGCCCTGTTGGCTGATAGATGAAATACATGGGCCCCGCGGTATTGAAATCATTGTTCGCGATATTTCCATTCACTACGGCTCCCACGGTGCTTTTATTATTGATGAAATAATCCAGCCCGGCCTTGAAACCGTGTGTATTATTGTGAAAACTCATCTTATTCTGCTGGGAGAAGAGGGTATCGAATTGCTGCTTTTCTGAATTCATCTGCATCAGGTATTTCCCGTTGTTGTAATTATAGTTCCCGAATACGTTGATGCTTTTATTCCGGTGATTGAGATTCAGGCCACCGTTATACTTGCCATAATCACCCTGCACATAACCCAGGTTGACCGAACCGTTCGTGCCAAACGATTTGTTCTTCTTCAGTTTGATATTGATGATCCCCGCGTTCCCGGCCGCTTCATACTTGGCCGACGGATTGGTGATGATCTCTATAGCTTCGATCTGGGAAGATTGCATGCTCTTCAGGAAATTGGCAAGATCCGATCCGGATAATGGGGATGGTTTACCATCGATATAGATCTGTACGCCGTTTTTACCCGCCAGGCTGATATTGTCGTCCTTGTCCACCATTACGCTGGGACTCCTGCGAAGCAGTTCCAGCGCATCGTTACCCACCGCGTTGATCGTTCCCTCCACATTCAGAATGGTCTTGTCGGCCCTTACCTCCACGAGTGGTTTTTTAGCCGTAACAGTAACCTCTTTCAGGTTGCCGGATAGTTTTGAAATGGTCAGTTCAGGCAGGTTGATAGTGCCGGAACCAGAAACTTCAAAAGGCTGGGAAAAGACTGGCTGGTAGCCAACAAAACTCGCACTCACCAGGAAACGTCCTTCTTTGCCTGCATTGATAGAATATTTTCCATCTGCAGTTGTGGCCGCCAGTTTGACCACCGAGGAATCCTTTGCATTCAACAAGGAAACGGTGGATTTTTCCAAACCTTTTCCCTGCTGGTCCTTTACAAAGCCACTTACCTTCTGGGCTTTCGAAACAGACGCCATAAACACAAAACTCATTAAAAACACAGCTAACTTTCTCATTTTCAATATACTTTTTTAATTAGGAAGTACAAAGATACCCCCGTGTCATCCAATTGTAAAAGCTATTCCCGACCAATGGCACAAAACCTGGCATGAACGGCATGAATATTCCGGTGAATTGAGTTTCGGGTAATAATGGCTCAATTTGTTTATCGTTGTTTTACCTTAGGTTTGCAGCTCAAAATAACTGACCATGAACTTTCCTGCTGACCTTCGCTACACCAAGGACCATGAATGGATCAAAATGGATGGCAATACCGCCACTATCGGTATCACCGATTTCGCCCAGCGGGAACTGGGTGATATTGTTTATGTGGAAGTGGAAACAGTGGGACAAAGCCTGGAGGCCGGCGCTGTATTCGGAACTGTGGAAGCTGTCAAGACGGTTTCCGACCTTTTTTTGCCTGTGAGCGGTACTATCCTGGAACTGAACCCTGCGCTTGCAGGTGCTCCCGAGTCAGTGAACAATGACCCCTACGGTTCAGGCTGGATGATCAAAATGACAGTGAACAGCCCGGCTGATGTGGACGCCCTGATGGATGCGGCGGCTTACGAGGCCATTACTGCCTAAATCTCTTTTTCTTTCAGGTCCGTACATTGAACGGATACATCCCGGTCATGTATCATAACCAACCATTTGAACCTAATAACCACATACAGCGAACAAGAGCTGGTGGCTTTGCTGCGGCAGCGAAACGGGCAGGCTTTCAGTTATCTGTATGATAACTATTCCGGTGCTTTATTCGGGATCATTCAGGCAATTGTAACAGACCGGGAGACTGCCGCTGATGTGCTGCAGAATGTTTTTGTAAATATTTGGCGGAGAATTGAATCCTATGACGAAATGAAGGGCCGCCTCTTTACCTGGATGTTGAATATTGCCCGCAATGCAGCCATAGATGAGTTGAGGTCAAGGGGCTATCGCGACAGCAAAAAGACCGGGCCTCTCCCGGAAAAGGATGAGCTTGTTGCTGGGGTAAGCGGCCCCGCGTTGGATGATGTCGGACTTAAAAGGGTATTGGGGAAATTAAAAGCAGAATCGAAGCTGCTGATCGACCTTTCCTATTTCCAGGGATTTACACACGAGGAGATTGCGAAGATGCTAGGTATCCCGCTGGGAACAGTAAAAACCAGGATCCGTAGCGCGTTAATTCAATTAAGAACGATGATCGGTTAAACGTGAATATACAGGAATACATATCAGGCGGTATCGTGGAGAGCTATGTGCTCGGCCTCGCTTCTGAGGAAGAAAGAAGGGAATTCGAACAATTATGCGCACTCTATCCTGAACTGCTAGATGCCAGGATCGCCTTCGAACTGTCGCTGGAGAAAGAAGCCATTGAAAATGCAGTAACACCCCCCATAGCTTTGAAGGAAAAGATCATGACCCTTACACATAACAACGCTAAAACTGCAACCCTGCCAGCCTCCCCAGTCAGATACCTGCACGGCTGGAAATACGCAGCGGCCGCCTGTCTTCTCGTTCTGGCCGGTAGTATCTACCTGAATGTCTCGCTTTCGGAAAGGAATAAAAAACTGCAAACCAATTTCGATAACACAGTGGCGGAACTGGATGCTATCAAAAAAGATATTGCCATGCTTACCAGCCAGCCACAGGTGAAAATGGCATCCTTAAAAGGGACGGAAATATCCCCACACTCCTATACAACCGTTTACTGGGACACTGCTTCACATGATGTTTATCTTCTGGCCAATAATCTGCCATCCCCGCCAACGGATAAACAATACCAGCTCTGGGCCTTGCTCGACGGCAAACCGATCGATCTCGGAATGCTGGACTACGACCTGAAACAAAAGAAACTGCTCATCCGCATGAAGAATGCGCAGGAAGCAGAGGCCTTCGCTATCACGCTCGAGGAGAAAGACCGGCCCGATACATCCACTCCTGCAGGTGAAATGTTTGTAATGGGTAAGTTGTAAGATCCCCCTCTTTCATCAATCTGAAAGGCTGCCGCTAACGTAACTGGTACCATATACGCGCAGCTATAGTGTTTATGGTTCTATAGTTGGTTAAACGGGGGCCCCATACGGGGCTCCTTTTATTTGCGTAACACTGCAGTACCGGTAATCCTTCTAATCGCTATTATTGCAAAAAATAACTGATGCGAATAAAGCCTTCCGTTTGGCCGGCTATCTCATGGCTCTCTGTTTCCACAATCCTGCTCGTACTGCCGGGATCCTCACTTCCCAAAAACGACTGGATGGGTAAATTATGGCTGGACAAATGGATACACGTGGGGTTGTTTGCCGTACTGGTGGTATTATGGTGCTGGGCTATGACCCGTTTTGAAACGGATCCGTCAAAACGGAAAAAAGGATTTCTTTTCATTGCGGCTCTTTGCCTCACCTATGGCATTGGTATGGAGTTCGTTCAAAAATATTTTGTGATAAACCGCTCTTTTGATGAAGGAGATATTTTGGCAGATGCCGGAGGATGCATCGCGGG
>CAZEZE010000116.1:0-8245 GCA_964516445.1 uncultured Chitinophaga sp.
AGACCGGCCGCTGGTGGATGCAGCTCCCCGATAAAAAATTCATCGCCTGCAGTTATAAGGATTACCTGCTGGCCAGCAGTAACGAGATACCGGAAAGATGGTTAAGGGCACAGGAGAGGGGGTGAGTTTAGAGTCGGGAGTTCAGAGATCGGAGTTAGGAGTCAGGAGTTAGGAGTCAGTTCACTAAAGGATAACAGTCGTTTATCGGCATTTAATAATTAACTAGTATTACTAATAATGAAGTGTGTGTTCCGACATTTTGAATACGGGATATTATTAATTATTAATTTTTCATTATTAATTTTCTTCGCCTCCTGTTCCGTCAGTCACCAGATCGCCCGTTCTGCGAAGGAAGAGGTGCTTAGCAACAAAGCCCTCCATACCGCGCATGTAGGGATCAGTATTTTCGATCCGGCTACGAATAAATACCTCTATAATTACCAGGGCGATAAATATTTTGTTCCGGCCAGCAATACCAAGATACCGACCTGTTACGCAGCGATGAAGTACCTGGGTAAGAACCTGAGGGGACTTGATTTTATGGATACCGATTCTGTTTTATTCATACGTCCAACAGCGGATCCCACATTGTTACACAGGGATTTCAACTCGCAACCCGTATTCGAATACCTGCTGCTTGCCAAAAAACGACTGGCATTAGTTTATCCCAAATGGGAAACAGAAGTTTATGGGAGCGGGTGGGCATGGAATGATTATAATGCCAGTTATATGCCCGAGCGATCGGAGTTACCGATTTACGGGAATGTGATAGAATACAGCCTCGCTCAGAATGGCGGCAAATACAACCTGAAAGGGGACATCCATTTCTTCCGGTATGCATTGAATCCTTACGTAGATCCCATCACGCCAAATGTCAGGATCCGGAGAAGAAGGCTGGATAATACTTTTGATGTGTTCAGCAGTACCGGAACCTTCACCCGGACCCAGGTCCCGTTCCGGACCTTTGAGAACCAGCGTTTACTGGAAGATACGTTGAAAAAAGCCTGGCTGGACAATGTTTATCCTCCATCCGAGAGCGTTTTCAGTTCCGTTTACTCAAGACCCACCGACTCTCTCCTCAAACCCATGATGCACCGCAGCGATAATTTTTTTGCGGAGCAATCGCTGTTAATGGTCAGCAATGAAATGCTTGGAGTAATGAATGATGAAAAGATAATTGATACCCTGCTCAAAACTGACTTCCAGGATCTTCCCCAAAAACCCCGCTGGGCCGACGGATCCGGGCTCAGTCGTTATAATTTATTCACCCCGCAGGATTTTGTTACAATCCTGAAAAAAATGAAAGACGAATTCGGAATGGAACGGATCAAAGTCATTTTTCCAACAGGAGGCGAGGGTACCATCAGCAGCTATTACAAGACCGACAGCGGGTATATCTATGGTAAAACGGGCACACTCTCCGGCGTTGTTGCCTTCAGCGGGTTCCTTTATACAAAGAAAGGCAAACTGTTCCTGTTTTCTACACTGGTCAACAACCACCAGTCATCTGCAACAGACGTGAGAAGGGTAATTGAGAAATTTTTGCAGGGAGTGAGGAATAAGTTCTGATCTGTGATTTGGGGAGATTGGGAAATGTCTGAACCATGATTTGGGGAGATTAAAGGATTTGGAGGATACTTACTTTTGAGAAATCTACTAATCTATATATTCCACCCAAATCCCAGATCAGACAATTTCCCAAAAATTTACAAGGAGCGCGGAATAAATTCTGAACCGTGATTTGGGGAGATTAAGGGATTTGGAGGATACTTACTTTTGAGAAGTCTAATAATCTATATAATCCACCCAAATCCCAGTTCAGACAACCTCCCAAATCCAGGTTCAGACAATTTCACGTTCAGACTACCTCCCAAACATCTTCTCCAACTGTTCCTGCTTAAACTCCAAATAAACCGGGTTCCCGTCCGGCGATACATTCGGCTGCTCACAGGCAAACAGGTCATTTACCAGGTGACGCATTTCTTTTTCAGACAACCGGGCGCCGGTCTTGATGGATTGTTGACGCGCCAGGGAGCGCACCAGCTTTTCCCTTTTCGAGAACTTCACCTCCGGGCTGAAATGTTTGTATTGCTCCAGGAGTACATCAATGATATATTTCTCATTGCTGGCTTCCACATCGGCGGGAGTGCCCTGTATCACGTAAGTATGTTTGCCAAAGGGTTCAATGATATAACCCAGGTATTGCAGGTCACCCAGGATCTCTTCCATAATGGCTGCATCGGCAGGGGCCAGTTCCAGGGTGGAAGGAAACATGCTCCGTTGTGTGGCCACCGGCTTATCCTTACTGGCTTTCTTTAATTGTTCATATAACACCCGTTCATGCGCCGCCTGCTGGTGGATGAGGAGGAAGCCATTGCTTGATGGAACAGTAATATATGTATTGAGAAGTTGGGTTAATTCAGCATCGGGATTAGTCGTGAGTCGTGAGTCGTGAGTCGTGAGTGGAGTCTCAGAGTTTAGGGCTGATTCCTGACTCCTAACTCCCGACTCCGAACTACCATAGAAGTCTTTCCAATGTCTCAGTTCATTCTTCTCAATAAAATGCGCCTGGTTCTTTTGAGTAAAGCCTTTGTACAGGGAACCTGCGGCAGCGGCTGATCTTTTTTCTTCGGTAAAAGGCTGCTGGATCGAGGATAATTGCTGGATGGAGGCATCAAGGTCGAAATCCAGTGTCGGGGATACGCTGAACTGGGCCAGGGCATGCTTTACCGCTGCCTGCACAAAGGCGTAAATGATCTTTTCATCCTCAAACTTTATTTCCTGCTTGGTCGGATGCACATTCACATCCACCTGCGTTGGATCGAGGTCAATGAAGAGCACATACATCGGGAAACTGTCGGAAGGGATCATTTCCTGGTAGGCGTTCATCACCGCATGGTTCAGGTAGGGACTTCTGATAAAACGGTTATTGACAAAAAAATACTGGTCGCCCCTTGTCTTTTTGGCCGTCTCCGGCTTGCCGGCGAACCCGTAAATGTTCATGTAATCGGTCTCTTCGTTTACGGCAACCAGTTTGGCGTTGTAAGTATTACCCAGGAGCTGGACGATGCGTTGTTTCAGGCTCCCGGCCTCCAGTTGGAATAATTGCTGGTTATTGGCAGTAAGGGAAAACCGGATACCGGGAAAAGAAAGTGCCACCCGGGTAAATTCATCCACGATATGGCGCATTTCCGCCGCATTGCTTTTCAGGAAATTTCGCCTGGCCGGCACATTGAAGAAAAGATTCTTCATCGCAATACTGGTGCCTGTAGGTGCAGCCACCGGTTCCTGTTTTTTTACTTCGCTGTTCTCCACTTCAATATAGGTACCAGTTTCCTCCCCGCTTTTTTTTGTTCTCAGCTCTACCTGCGCCACAGCGGCAATTGAGGCCAGCGCCTCGCCGCGAAAACCCATGGTGCGGATATGGAACAGGTCCTCGATCGTCCGGATCTTGGACGTGGCATGGCGTTCAAAGCTCATCCTGGCATCCGTCTCACTCATCCCACTGCCATTGTCAACCACCTGTACAAGCGATTTACCGGCATCGTTGATGATGAGCTTGATCTCCGTGGCGGCGGCATCAACGGCATTTTCCAGCAACTCCTTCACGGCGGAGGCCGGCCGCTGGATTACTTCACCGGCGGCTATCTGGTTGGCAATATGATCGGGTAGTAACGTAATCTTATCCGGCACAAAATCAGGTTTAGCCGCCAAAAATAACCAATTCATTTTTAAGCAACTTTAGGTAAATCCTTTGGGCCAAAAGGGCTAATTTTAAACAGTTTTCCTGAATTTAAATTTCGCTGCCATGAAATTGTGCAAAATCGCTTTCTGGACCTGTCTTTTGCTTTCACAATCCGCAACCGCCCAGTATAAAAGCAGCCTCTCCCGGGAGCAATGGGTAGACAGTGTATTCAACAGCCTGAGCAATGAAGAGCGGATTGCCCAACTGATGGTTATCAGGGCGCATTCTAATTTAGGCGCCGATCATGTGGCGAAAGTGACGGAAGACATCCAAAAATATAATGTAGGGGCCCTTTGTTTTTTCCAGGGCGGTCCGTTGCGCCAGGCCAATCTTACGAACTTCTATCAAAGCATTGCGAAAACACCCTTGATGGTAACTATCGATGGGGAGTGGGGTCTGGGGATGCGGCTCGACAGCGTGACCAGGTTTCCATACCAGCTTACCCTTGGCGCTATCCATGACGAACATCTCGTTTACCAGATGGGAGTGGCCGTCGGGGAACAATGTAAACGGATCGGTGTGCACGTTAACTATGCGCCCGTGGTGGATATCAATAACAACCCCAATAACCCAGTGATCGGTTACCGCTCTTTCGGGGAAGATAAGAATAAGGTTTCCGCCTATGGTGT
Source organism: uncultured Chitinophaga sp. (assembly GCA_964516445.1). Classification (GTDB taxonomy): domain Bacteria; phylum Bacteroidota; class Bacteroidia; order Chitinophagales; family Chitinophagaceae; genus JJ008. The sequence continues at coordinate 4,375 of CAZEZE010000116.1, forward strand.
TGCCTATATGAAAGGGATGCAGGATGCTGGCATCATGGCCTGTGCAAAGCATTTTCCCGGGCATGGCGATGTGGATGTGGATTCACACTATGATCTCCCGGTGATCAAAAAAAGTATGGATCAGCTCGATTCGATGGAACTGGTTCCATTCAGGGCCATCTTCAATGCAGGTGTCGGGAGTGTAATGATCGCCCATTTATTTATTCCTTCCATTGATAATACCGCCAACAGGGCCACTTCCATTTCAAGGAACAGCGTGACCGACCTTCTGCGGAATAAAATGGGTTATGAGGGTCTTACGTTTACGGATGCACTTGAAATGAAAGGCGTGGCAAAATATTTTCCGGGCGGCGTGATTTCGGTGGAAGCGCTCGTCGCCGGTAATGATATGCTCTGCCTGCCGGCCAGCGTACCGGAAACGATCGATGCGGTGAAGAAAGCGATCACGGATAAAAGACTGAGCTGGGATGATATTAATTCAAAAGTGAAGAAAGTGCTGGCTTCCAAATACCAGCTGGGGATGAACCGGGCTCAGGTGATCGATACCAGTAACCTCCTCGCCGACCTGAATGCAAAAACTGATTCGATCCGGTATGAAGTGGCGAAGCAAAGTATTACGCTGCTGAACAAAGCAAGTTTAACCGCCTCCCGGACCGATTATGCTGTTGTACCGCTGACGGCTCCCCGGAATGTGCCCGGAGGGAATTCAGGACCGGGCAGGATCGCTTATGTAGGGATCGGCCTGTCTGAAATGAATGAATTTGCAAAAAGAATGCTAAAGGATTTTAAAGCGGATATATTTCTGCTCTCCTATAAGGACGGCCAGGATAAAGTGGATGAGATCATGAATAAATTACCCAAGGATGGGACCTATGACGCGATCGTCGTTGGTATTCATAATTACTCCCTGAGACCAGCGGATAATTTCGGTATCAGCCCGGCCGCGCTCAAATTATTCAAGAACCTGAATTTCATCAAGACCATCACGCTCACTTTCGGGAATGTGCTGGCCACAAAGAATTTTTGTGACGCGTGGACATTGCTGGCCTGTTACCAGGATGATAGTATAACACAGCACGCGGCCGCCGACTATCTCTCCGGGAAATTTGAATTGCAGGGAAAGCTGCCGGTATCGGTATGCCGGTTCAAATTTGGCGACGGCATCGTTAAGGATCCGGCAGATCCTGCCTGGCACCGGCTCGACGAGCTTGCCAAAGTGGACTCGATCGTGGGGGATGCGCTGATACAAAAAGCCTTTCCGGGCTGCGTGGTGCTGGCCGTACATGAAGGGGAGATTGTGTACCACAAAGCATTCGGACAATATAAATATGATGCGTCGCAACCTACCAGTATCGAGAGCATTTTTGACCTGGCATCGGTGACCAAGATTTCGGCTACCACCGTTTCGGTAATGAAATTATTCGAACAGGGCAAACTTGACCTGAACGGCAAATTGGAGGATTATCTTCCGATGGTAAGAGGTACCAATAAAGCAAACCTGAAGATAGATGATATCCTGCTGCACCAGGCCGGCCTCGTACCCTTCATAGCATTTTACAAGGAAACGATCGATCCGCAAACAGGTGTGCCCAACCCCGCCATTTACCGGTCTAAACCAGAACCCGGGTTTACCGTAAGGGTGGCCGAGAGTATTTATATGCGCAACGACTGGGAGGATACGATGTTTAGCAGGATCCTGAAAAGTCCGCTGGGCCCGCAGAACAAATATGTCTATAGCGACAACGATTTTATTTTCCTGGGCAAGATTGTGGAGCAGATCACCGGGATGACCCTTGACCAGTATGTGCAGAAGACCTTTTACCGGCCCATGGGCATGCTGACAACCGGCTTCAAACCGAGGGAACGGTTTGCAACGGATCAAATAATTCCGACAGAAACGGAAAAGCATTTTCGCATGCAAACCACGCAGGGCGATGTGCATGATGAAGGCGCTTCCATGTTTGGCGGTGTGGCCGGCCATGCCGGATTATTTTCCAGCGCCTATGACCTTGCCATGCTCTACCAGATGCTGCTCAATGGCGGGGAGTTCAACGGGAACCGATTTCTGGAAAAGGAAACGATCGAACTGTTCACGGCCTATCACAGCAAGAACAGCAGAAGGGGTTATGGGTTTGACAAACCGGAAAAGGACAACCCCACCCGCAAGGATCCTTATCCTTCTTCCATGGCTTCTCCGGCAACCTTTGGTCATACCGGTTATACCGGCACCTGCGTATGGGTGGATCCCAAATACAATATTGTCTATGTGTTCTTATCTAACCGGGTGTACCCTACAAGGGAGAATAATAAACTCGGGCAAATGTCGATACGCGGAAAGATCCAGGATGCGATTTACAGGGCGATGGGCATATAACAGCTTAGACCGGTCGCAAGTTTGACAGCTGGTTATTTTTTTTGCTTTTACAACACAATTTTTAAAAGATGCAAAAAGCAGTTCTTTTATTATTGTATTTCCTGGTCAATACTTTAAATTCACGGGGACAGGAAGAACATATGAACTGGGAGAAGATGAAGCTCTTTGGTAAAGTAAGGGTTGTTATTACAAAATATTGTCCCCCACTCACAAATCTTAGATCTCAGCAAGGGGAGATTTTGGTTGGAACTTCTCTTGAAATAACTACTGATATCTTTAACAACAAAGGGAACAGGATCAAAAACATACATACCAAACCGGGGCAAGGGTTTACCTGGAAAAAAATTTTCGGGTACGACAGGAATGATAACATGATCGAGTACTTTGAAACAGACGCTGGCGGGGATTTTTACCTGAAGGTTTTCTTTAGTTATGACAATAGAAGAAATCTAGTTGAGAAAAAAGAATGTCATAATTACGGGAAAGATTGCTATCCGTCCATGTTTGTTTATGATAATAAAGGTAACCTGGCCGAAAAAACCGATTACTGGCAGGATATGGGTATAAATTGGAAAAGGATTTACAAATACAATAGCAGGGGAAACAAGGTCAAAGAAATGGTCATTGATTCAGACATGAAACCAAAATATACCTATCTCTATCTTAACGATAACGATGGGAACAGGATAGAAACAAGGGTTTTTTATGAAGACAGCATTCCAGGACGATGGTCGGCTTACAGGTATGATACAAATCACAATATTGTTGAAAGCCGTACGTATGAACCAGAGGGAAGCCTTGTCGAGAAAATGACCCTGGCGTACGATGCATACGGAAACATGACTGAGCAGGTCCGTTACTTACCCGATGGGAGAATAAAGAACAAACTAAATTTTCAATACGAATATGACAAGCAAAAAAATTGGATAAGAAAGACTGAATTCAGGAATGGGAGCCAAGGTTCCGTTTTCGAAAGGGTCATAGAGTATTTCCAGGGCTAGTCCTGCTGCTTATCATTGCCTTTGTTCGGGTTGTTCGGCCGCTGTTGATTGGGATTATTCGGTCTTTGCTGGTTCCTGTTAGGATTATTTTGCTGCCCGCCACCTTGTTGTCCCTTGTTCCTTGTGCCTTGTCCCCGATGCCGTTGATCCTGCTGACCTCCCTGCTGTCTTCTTTGTTGTTGCCCACTTTGCTGCTGACCCTGATTTCTTGTGCCCTGTGACTTGTTCCTTGAAGATTGTTGTTGCTGCTGCTTCTTTTTCTTGTCCGCTTTCTCCAGTGTACGCAGGCTGATCTGTCCCACAAGTTCCACAAACTCCGGTTCCGCTTCCTTGGGTTTGCTGCTGGTGACTTCCACCGGCTCCAGTTCTTCCGGCCGGATGTTTTGCTGGTTCAGTGTTTTGATCTTTTTCACCCTTTCGATCGACAACGGGTATTGCTTATTGCTGTCGGGCAGGGTATACCACATCAGGTTTTTGAAAATATCTTTCTTGATCA
>CAZEZE010000117.1:0-8219 GCA_964516445.1 uncultured Chitinophaga sp.
ACACTCGAGCAATATTACCGTAAGCGGCAACCAATTTATTAACTTGGCAGCAGGATGAAAGGACCGACATTACTTGAATATGTTTTACTGATAGCAGCCTGCCTGGCTTTTGCCGGGGCGGGGTTATTCCTGCTGGCCAATTTCAGCCGAATTTTCAGGAACACGGTACGAAATGAACTGCTTCGCAAAAACATAGTGGCCTGGCTGATCATTTTCTGCATTTCCATTGCCATGTTACCGATGAGCGGCGGCTTTTTTTACCTGCTGGAGAAGCACGGTTGGGGCTGGGCCATCGGGGGACAACTGATATCCGCCACCGCCTGCACCATCGGTATTTACAACCTGGTGCGTATAGTGGCAGACAGCAGGCAATTGAAGAAACTCTCTTTTCTGAAGCATAACCTGCTTATACTGGTAACCCTGATCGTTTCAACGCTGGCCATCAATATCCCTCTCAGTTATTGGATGTACGGAAAGGAAACGGGACAATACATGAAGTATATCATCAGCAACAGCGTTTACCTGGCCGCGGCGACCGGGCTGGTGTACGGGGTGATCCGTTACCTGGATATTGAGCGAACAAGGAAGTTCAATGAGAAAGAACTGGAGTTGAGCAAACTCCGGGAGCTGAAGACCAAGGCGGAACTGGATGCACTGCATTCCAAGATCAACCCGCATTTTTTATATAATGCCCTGAACTCGATAGCCGACCTTTCTGTTACAGACGGAAAGAAAGCGAGGAAGATGACCGTGGCGCTGGCGGACCTGTTCCGGTACAGTATCAATCACAGTGATCACAATTTTGCATCTGTGAAAGACGAACTGGAAATGGCGGAAGTGTACCTGCAGATCGAGAAGATCAGGTTCGAAGACCAGTTGAATTACCAAATCAGTGTAGACAGGGAATTGAACCATTACCTGGTGCCCCGCTTCATCCTTCAGCCGGTAGTGGAGAATGCTGTAAAGCACGGGCTGAAAGCCACCGGAAAATTAACGGAGATACAGATCGGGGTGAAAAAGGGAGAAAAGGGCCTGGAGTTATCGGTTGCGGATAATGGCCCTGACTTTCCTGAAGAGCTGTCACCCGGGTATGGTGTAAAAAGCATGTACGATAAACTGGACCTGTTATTTCCCGCCCAGTACGAAGTGCATTTTGTGAACAGGCCACAAAAACAGGTTCATATTTTTATCCATAAACTTATAAAGGATGAACCCGTTGTATAAAGCGATCGTGATCGATGATGAACCGGCTGCCCGCAGGCTGATGAAAAGTCTTCTGCTGGGGTATGGCGACCTTGTGGAAGTGATCGCGGAGGCAGCCAATGGGAGAGAGGCCATCGAAAAGATCGAATCACTTTGCCCCGACCTGGTGTTCCTGGATATTCAAATGCCCGACCTGACAGGTTTTGAAGTGATCGAAAGACTGAAGCACAAGCCCAATATCATTTTTACCACGGCCTATGAGCAGTACGCGATAAAAGCCTTTGAAACTTTTTCTGTCGATTACCTGCTGAAACCTATCAAAGAGGAGCGGCTGGAGCAAAGCATGGAAAAACTGAGACGGTTCGGAAGGCCCGGCTCAACCATCGACATGGCAGGACTGCAGCAGATCATCCGTGAACTGAAGACCCCGCAAAAAGCCACAGCCCTGCCGGTAAAAACAGGCGATCGGATCAATCTTCTGAAATTTGAAACGATCAGTTTCCTGGAAGCACAGGATAAATATGTATTCATTCACACCATTGACGGCCAAAAACACCTGACCGATCAATCTCTAGCCCTGCTGGAAGACAAACTGCCTTCACAGTTCTACCGGATCCAGAAATCCTACATCATCAATAAGGACAGAATAAAAGAGATGCACAGGCACTTTAACGGGCGTTTCCTGTTTACAATGGATGATAAAGCAGGCACCAAGATCAGTTCCGGGCGTACTTATTATGAACAGATCAAAGCAGAATTTGAACTTTAAGCATCATATTCCATAAATTCTCCGGTACCTCAATCCAGCCGATTTGCACCTTTTTCCTTCCCCCAAACCTTTTATGGGCCATTCTGACCATTCATCTCAAAGAAACGGGCAATTGTAACCCGGTTTTCAGTCTTGCGTCATACACCTGTAATCCGGAACGGCCGACCATCCTTAAATCTGGCCGTTTAATTTAAAACAATGTACTATGTGATACAAAGTACTGAATTTTGACCTGTAATGAACAAAGACAAGTACATAAACACACAACTGATAAACATGAAAAAGATCATCTCCCTTCTGACAATTGTTTTTATCGCCTTATCTATTGATAGTCAGGCTCAAATACAGAATGGGAAAGTAACTGGTACCGTCATTGACGGGAATACAAAGACGATTGAATCGGCTACGATCACCCTTCTTAGGGCAAAAGACTCAACGGTTGCAAAAATGGCAGTCGCCGACAAAACCGGCCAGTTTTCCTTTGACGGGGTTTCCGAAGGCAGTTACCTGGTTTCCATTTCTGCTGTTGGGCATACGAAAGGCTTTTCTGAGCTGTTTGAGATTAGCGCGGTTACCCCAACCGTAAAACTCAAGACAATCGAACTGGTGCCTGCAGCCAAAAGCCTGGGTGCTGTAACGGTCACGGCCCGCAAGCCTCTGATCGAACAAAAGATCGACCGGACCATTGTCAATGTGGAAGCTGCTGTTACCAATGTGGGTACTTCAGCGCTTGAAGTGCTTGAAAAATCACCGGGTGTATCCGTTGACAAGGATGGTAATATCAGCCTGAAGGGTAAGCAGGGGGTACAGGTGTACGTGGACGGAAGACCCACTTACCTTTCCGGTGCAGATCTTGCCAATATGCTCGGCAGCATGAACAGCAGCCAGCTTGACCAGATCGAGATCATGACCAACCCGCCCGCGAAATATGAGGCCGCCGGGAACAGCGGGATCATCAATATAAAGACTAAGAAAACAAAACAATTTGGGTATAACGGAAGTCTTTCTTCCACCTATAGCCAGGGTGTGCTCCCGAAAATAACAAACGGGTTCAATTTTAATTACCGGAAGAATAAAGTGAATTTCTTTGCGAACCTGGGTCAGAATTACCGCCGGAACTTTCAGCAAATCGATATCCAGCGCAAATTCCTCGAATCAACAACCAAGGAAGTGATCTCCAATTTCGAACAGGAATCCAAAATGCGGGAGGGGGGCGAATCCTATAATGGAAAGATCGGCCTGGATTATTATGCCACTAAGAAAACGACACTTGGAATGGTGCTGAATGGCTTCATTAATCCCGGGCACTTCAATAACAACAGTAATATCCGGATCTATGACCCTTTTTATGTGCTTCAAAGCCGTACACTGGCCCAGACCAGCAATGAGAGGAAATTCAAGCATGGTGGTTTGAACCTTAATTTCCGTCATGTATTCGATTCCACCGGACGTGAACTGACCGCCGATGCCGATTACCTGGCTTATCGAAGCGGTAACCAGCAGGATCTCGTCAACGCTTATTATGATGCAGTCGGAAATCCGGTTTTTAAAGCTGATACTTTACTGGGCAATTTGCCGCAGGAGATCAATATTTACAGCGCTAAAATGGATTACCTGCACCCGTTGAAGAACGGCGCAAAATTCGAAGCGGGTGTGAAGACCAGTTTCGTAAAAACGGATAACAATGCCTTATATGACAGCATGAACTACGGAGTAAGGGTGCGTGACATTGGGCGCAGCAATCATTTCCTGTACGAAGAAAATGTGAATGCGGCTTATGTGAACTATAGCAGACCCCTTGGAAAAAAATTCAACGCACAATTTGGCCTCCGGGTTGAGAATACCAATGCCAAAGGCCGTCAGCTTACCACCGGTGAAGATTTCAGCCGGAACTACACACAGCTTTTCCCTACGGTTTACATCCAGTATAAGGCAAATGATAAAAACTCATTTGTGCTGAATTACGGACGCCGTATCGAGAGACCCGATTATGAGGACCTGAACCCTTTCATCCTGTTCCTGGATAAATACACATTTGAGCAGGGTAACCCCAATCTCCGGCCCCAGTTCGCGCATAATATCGAGCTTTCGCATAACTATAAAGGATTTCTCAACACCACACTTAATTACACAAAGACAACCGATTTGATAAATGAGGTGCTCGAGCAATACCCCGACCGGAATGAGACCGCTGTTAAAAAATCCAATATCGCCAGCCAGGAGCAATTCGGTATAGCCGTCAGTGCGGCCGGCCAGATCCGGAAATGGTGGACGGGAAATATCTATGCCAACCTGTTCAACAACAGGTTCAAAGGAGTAGTGAACGGGGATTATGTCAGTGTCGGTGCTACAACCGCCCTGTTCAATGTATCCAACCAGTTCAAATTTGCGAAAACCTGGACCGTTGAGCTCGGAGGATTTTACCGTACACCCGGTATGGACGGTGTCTTCAAGATATTTGGAATGGGTGCGATGAACATGGGTATCAGTAAGCAGGTGATGAAAGGGAAAGGCACCGTTCGTCTGAGCCTTCGCGATATACTCTATACCCAGAAAGCCAAAGGCACTATTAAATACAGCAACATTGACGCTGCTTTTCAGCAACGGCGCGATTCAAGGCAGGTGGCACTGGGATTCACCTGGCGTTTCAACAAGGGCAAGATGGCCAATGCACCCAAAAGAAAAACAGGAGCCTCCGATGATGAGAAGAGCAGGGTGAACACAGGAGAAAACTGATCAGCATCCAATAACCATTAACCTTACCACCCCCGCATATGCGGGGGTTTTTGTTAACACAGGTTAACATTCTAACAACTCAAGTCCGGATTTTGCCGCCTGTGTATTGACATGGGTTTATCACCCTTTAACACAGAAACTACGAAACTTGTCATATTTCGCTTTGGTAAAGGAATAGTTCAGTGCAATTTTAGATTATTAATCATTAATCATAGCCATGAATATGAGAAAGATCTTTACACTGATCATTCTGGGTTTCGCCTGTGCCGAAGCGGCATCCGCGCAATCCAAACCGGGCAGCATTTCCGGCATAGTGCTGGACGCCGCCACAAAACCTCTTGCTTCCGCTACGGTATCCCTGCTGAAGGGAAGCGATTCTTCATTGGTAAAAACTGCCGTGAGCAACAAGGAAGGGAAGTATGAATTTGAAAATATCGGGGAGGGCAGCTACCTCGTTATGGTCACCTCATCCGGAATGGAGAAGAAGATCAGCAACGGGATCAGTCTAAACGCCACGGTCCCCGGTGCTACGGTTGATGCACTGGTGCTTCAACCGGCGGCCAAAAACCTGGCCGGTGTTACCGTAACAGCTTCGAGGCCCTTTATCGAGACAAAGATCGACAAGACGATCGTTAATGTGGATGCTTCGCCGACCAATGCCGGCGCCACGGCTCTTGAAGTGCTGGAAAAATCACCGGGGATCATGGTCAGCAATGAAGGTGCCATCAGTCTTCGCGGAAAAGCCGGTGTGATCGTGATGATGGATGGTAAGCCTACTTTTCTTTCCCCTTCTGACCTGGCCAACCTGCTGAAGAATATGCCGGCTTCAGCGATCGACCAGATTGAGATCATGACCAACCCCTCCGCCCGCTATGATGCGTCCGGCAATTCGGGCGTGATCAATATAAAAACAAAAAAGGGCAGGGCCGCCGGGTTCAACGGTTCCATTATGGCCGGTATCACCACAAGTTTTTTTGAGGCCAACGGTACCCTGTATGTTATTCCCAAATCGCAAAACAGCATCAGCTTCAACTACCGAAAGAATAAGATCAATTTCTTCGGGAACTATAATCCCAATATTTTCCGGGGGAGGAGCCAGTTGGAGATCAACCGTATCAAACTGGACCAGGATAAAAAGATACTGGGTTATAATGACGTGCTCACACAATTCAAATTCGGGAACAATAACCATACCCTGAAGCTCGGTCTGGATTATTACGCGGATAAAAAGAACACGATCGGGATCGTGGTGAGCGGATTCACATTCTCCGGGCATCCTACCCCCACCACCATTACCAGTACGCATGACGAGAACTACCAGTTGCTTTCACAAATGGTATCGAGAACCGATAACAAAATCCGGTTCAAAAATTTCACTTCCAACCTGAATTACCGTCACCAGTTTGATTCTGCCGGCAGGGAACTTACCGCGGATGTGGATTTCATCGCGTATGACAATACATCTCGAATGACGCTTACCACGGATTTTTATAACGGAAACGGAGATCCGGCCGGGAACCCGTTAGTGCTGAAAGGACACCTGCCTTCGGATATCAAGATATTTTCCGTTAAATCTGATTATACTCATCCTTTTAAAAAGGGCGGTAGGCTGGAAGCCGGCGTGAAAAGCAGTTTTGTAAGCAATGATAACCTGGTGAGCTATACCCGCTGGGACGGGAGCAAATGGATCGCCGATTCCCGTTCCAACCATTTCATTTATGATGAGAACATCAATGCCGTATACCTGAATGCCAACAGGCAACTGGGCAAATGGTCGTTCCAGGGAGGATTGCGGCTGGAAAATACCGTTGCTAAAGGATACCAGGTGACCAACGATTCCACTTTCAGGAGAGATTTCACCAACCTGTTTCCCAGCGCTTTTGTCAGCTATGACCTGGACAAGAGCAATAAACTGACCGTTTCCTACAGCCGCAGGATCACCAGGCCCAATTACCAGGACCTGAACCCGTTCATCTATTTCCTGGATTCCCTTTCTTACCGGAAAGGCAACCCTTTCCTGCTGCCGCAGTTCACCCATAACGTGGAGCTAAGTCACTCTTTCAAGGGCAAACTCATCACCACATTGAATTACAATACTACCAATAACGTGATCTCCCAACTGGTAAAGCCCGATGGTGACCTGCTCTATCTTACTTCCGATAACGTGGCCCGTTTCCGGAATATAGGGATCGCCATCACGGCACCGGTTCCAGTTACCAAATGGTGGAACTCGAACATTTTTGTGAACGTATTCAATAATCATTATGAAGGAGTGTACGAGAATAAACCACTTGACATGTCCTATACATCCTTCATGATCAACATGACCCAGACCTTTACGATCAAGCAGGGTTTTACAGCTGAAGTAACAGGTTTTTACCGGGCAAAGGGAGTGGACCAGTTAAATATCAATGAACCCATGTATGTGCTGAGTTTCGGCGCGCAAAAGCAGGTGCTGAAAGGAAAGGGAACAGTGCGGCTTAACCTCCGGGATCCTTTCTGGCTGCAGCGTTATAAAGGCAGGACACAGTATGACGTGGTGGATTCAAGGGTTGCCAACCGCTGGGACAACCGCCAGGTGACCGCCTCTTTTACATACCGGTTTGGAAAGAACGGACAACAAAATCCTCCACCGCGCCGCCGCAACAGTGCATCGCAGGACGAACAGAACAGGGTGGGGCAGGGAGGCCAGTAATAACGAATCAGTTTTCTCATGTCCATGCATGAGCCGCCCCGCCTTTCCAGGCGGGGTTTTATTTTAACCTGCTCCCCGGGCAATAGTTTTAAATGAAAGAATATACATTTGATACAGTCAATTATTTCCCTGACACCAAAACCTAACCTCATATGCCTTCATTTGACATCGTAAGCAAAGTGGATGCACAGGCACTGGACAATGCCGTGAATGTGACCACCAAAGAGATCACCAACCGGTTCGACTTCAAAGGATCGCATGTGGTGATCAGCCTTGACAAGAAAGAATACCTCATTAAGATCGAAACGGATGATGACATGAAGATGCGCCAACTGATCGATGTGCTGATCAGCCGGGCGCATAAACAAGGGATAGCCCCGGAGGCATTTGATACATCCAAAGAGGGTGCGCAGAGCGGCAAGTCATGGAAAAAGGAAGTAAAAGTGCGCAACGGTCTGGTACAGGAAGATGCCAAGAAGATCGTAAAACTTATCAAGGATTCCGGGATGAAGGTACAGGCATCCATAAACGATGACCTCGTGAGGGTAACCGCAAAAAAAATCGATGATCTGCAGGCCATTATCCAACTTTGCAGGACTTCTGATCTGGGGGTTCCTTTACAATATGTGAATATGCGGGACTAGGGGGATCCGGCACCTGCATATAAGCCGGGTTTATGTGCATAACCTGGTGCATAACGGGTGCATATCAAGGTCGTCAAAAATTTGGAAACCGTATATTGGTTGAATTATATTTGACTTACAACTGCACGGAATTTTAGCAATAAAAGGAAGTGCTGGAGTGAAAGAAGCCCCT
>CAZEZE010000118.1:0-8158 GCA_964516445.1 uncultured Chitinophaga sp.
CCTGCTGCAACTGCGGAAACTGGCTTCCACCGACAATGTAACGTTGAAGATGCTGAATGATTTTTCGACCCGGTCTTTCAACAAACATCAACGGGAAAAGTATTCCCTGGTCATTATCATTGCTGCCACTTTCATTCTCTGCCTGCTGATCTGGCTGGCGGGGCGTTAAAATCTTGCCACACTTGCCCGCAGAAGCATTACTCAGGCAGGGGTAACACGAAATATCACTATGAATCCGGCGTGGGTTTGTGACTGCCGCTTTCCCAACTACTTTCGTGAAGCTCCGCAACCATTTCTTTGAACCCCGTATGCACAGCGGACACAGAAGCACCCTGTACTATCAAGATACTTTACATACTCTATATACTTCATATACTTTCCATACCCAGGACCACGCCGGCTATCCATCCCGATCACCAATCTGTATATTTGCGCCATGCATTATGTTTCTGTTGAGGGATTGAGCAAGAGTTACGGCATTCAGCCGCTTTTTTCCAATATTTCCTTTCATGTTGAAGAAGGTGACAAAATAGCGCTCGTTGCTAGGAACGGCAGCGGCAAATCAACATTACTGAAGATCCTTGCCGGTAAAGAAACACCGGAAGATGGCAGGGTTTGGATTAACAAAGACGTGGATGTGGTGCTGTTTGAGCAGGAACCTTCCTTTACTGAAGAGCGAACCGTCCTGGACAATATTTTTTTCCACGATCACCCGGTCATTAAAGTGATCAAGGAGTTTGAAGCCCTGAGTGAAGCTGGTGATGAAGAACAACTAAGCGCGGCCGTAAGTAAAATGGATGAAATGGGCGCCTGGGATTTTGACGCTAAAGTAAAACAGGTGCTCGGCAAACTGAACATCCACCAGCTCGACCAGCCGGTAAAAACACTCAGCGGGGGTGAACGAAAAAGAGTAGCGCTTGCCAGGACACTTATCGATGTCGGTTTCGAACACAAACATGTTTTCCTGGTCATGGATGAACCCACCAACCATCTGGATGTGGAAATGGTGGAATGGCTCGAACATTATCTTGACAAGGAAAACATTACCCTGTTGCTGGTCACCCACGACCGGTACTTCCTGGATACGGTCTGTAAGGAAATATGGGAGCTGGATGGCAGCGACCTCTATGTGTACAAGGGCGATTACGCGAATTACCTGGAGAAAAAAGCGGCCCGTACAGAAAGCGAACTGGCCAGCATCGACAAAGCCCGCAACCTGTACCGGAAAGAACTGGAATGGATGCGCAAACAACCAAAGGCAAGGACCACCAAGAGCAAGAGCCGCCAGGAAAGTTTCTACGAGGTGGAAAAAAAGGCAAAGCAGCAGGTGGCAGACGAACAGTTGCAACTGGATATGAAAATGAACCGGCTGGGAGGGAAAGTGATCGAACTGAAAAAGGTTTATAAAAGTTATGGCGATAAAGTGATCCTGAAAGGATTTGACTATACGTTTAAAAAAGGGGAAAGGATCGGAGTGGTGGGCAAGAACGGTGTTGGCAAATCAACTTTCATCAATATACTGCAGGGCATCGAGAAAGCCGACAGCGGCAAGATCAATGTCGGCGATACTGTCATTTTCGGTAATTATTCCCAGCAGGGGCTGCCCATAAAGGAGGATATGCGGGTGATCGAATTTGTAAAGACGATGGCGGAAAGCTTCCCGCTGGCAGGCGGCGGTTCGCTGAGCGCCGCGCAATTCCTGCAGTTATTCCTATTCGATCCCGATAAACAGTATACCTATATCAGCAAGCTTAGTGGGGGTGAAAAAAGAAGGCTGCACCTGCTGGCGATACTTTTCCGTAATCCCAATTTCCTGATCCTGGATGAGCCGACCAACGACCTTGACCTGCCCACCCTCGGGGTACTTGAAAATTTTCTCAGCGAATTCCCCGGTTGCCTGCTGATCGTTTCCCACGACCGGTATTTTATGGACCGGCTGGTGGATCATCTTTTTGTATTCGAAGGTGAAGGGGTGATCCGGGATTTCCCGGGCAATTATTCGCAGTACAGGGAGGAGATGATGCGGTCGGAGTTCAGAGGTATGAAACCAGGTTTACAACCGGAAAAGAAGGACGATCAGCGGGAAGAGGTTAACGGTAAGCGGAAACAACTCTCGTTTAAGGAAAAAAGAGAATTTGAATCGCTGGAAAAGGAAATCGCTGACCTTTCGAAAGAAAAAATAACTGTGACAGAAAAACTCAACAGCGGTGACACCCCCTATGAAGAATTGCAGCAACTTTCAGTTCGTATCGGTGAAGTGACCCGCCTGCTGGACGAGAAGGAACTTCGCTGGCTGGAGCTGAGTGAAATGCTGTGAGCAGGCAACAGGGTGGGTAGTGCATCCCTATGAAATTATTGCACACAGAAGTCGCAAAGAACGCAGAGTATGTAGTTGATTAATAGTCGCTGAGGCCTCAGCGATCCCTGCGTGCAATTCAAAATAAGACCCTGCCGCCGGGAGTAAGAATTGGCTGTTTCAATCAATTTTCTTAGCTTCAATCCGCTTCCGCCCCATCCAGACTTTACAATTGATCCCCCCGCTTATTTTTTAACTTCATCAAACTACCAAAATGAAAAAGATTTTCATGGCAGCATCTGCTTGCATGTTATTCATTGCGTGCAACAATGAGAAAAAAGAAGCAACAAAAACGGGGGATGAAACCAAAACCTCCACCGTCACCGGTGACACCCAGCCACCACAATCTGAAATGGCAGATGCAAAATATTCGGACTGGGGTAAAAAAATGCTGGACCAGATGTCTGCCGGCAATATGGATGCCTGGGGGGATCTTTATGCCGACAGCGCAAAATATGTCTGGTCCTCAGGCGACAGCCTGACCGGGAAAACCGCCATACTCAATTATTGGAAAGACCGGAGGAGCAATACCATTGATTCCATCAGTTTTACTAATGATATCTGGCTTCCGATAAAAGTAAACAGGCCGCAGAAGGGACCTGATGCTACAGGGATATGGCTTTTAAGCTGGTACCAGGTGATGGTGAAATACAAAAATGGGGCGAAGCTGGGTTTCTGGGTGCATACCGATCATCATTTCAATGCCGATGATAAGATCGAACGTACCATACAATACATCGACCGGGTGCCAATCAATAAAGCGCTGGGTGTGAAATAAAAAAAATGAATAAAGGGCGGCGCCATTTTCCTGGCGCCGCTTTTTTTTACCCCGGCCGGCATAGCATTGCCGGATGCGGACAATTTTCCTATCTTCAAAATGAAATAACAGGATCCCATGATACGGACAGGTTTATTCATCTTTCTTATTACCTGCAACCTCACGATGCTGGCGAACCGGCTTCCTCCCGGTGAAAAAGTGTTGCTGATACAAGTGGAGTCATCCGGGCTGATCCGCGTGGGACGTGATACCATTGGTTCCGATAACCTGGCGCGGTATGTACAGGAACGGCTATTCAAAAGTTATATGGGAACGGGCGAAATGCATGACAGGATCAGGCTGGAAAAAGCGGATGCGTCGGTTCCAGGCCCCGTGATTGATGTGGTAATTGCGGAAATCAGATCCGGCCAGGAAAGAGCATTGCGTGAATTGTGCACCCAGAAATACAACAGGTCTGTTGCATCGCTTGACCCCAAAAAACAGGATAAGCTAAGAAAGAAATTCCCGGTATTGTTTCAACCTATCATACCAAATTAGAAGGTACGAGGATCAACCTACGAAGCGTCTTGTGCTTTGTACCTTGAGCCTTGTGCCTTAGTTTATGATCATTTCTTCATAAGCCCGTTTCCCATAATACAGGTATCCCCGGGAATCATACCGGGTGCCGCAAAGAACGGAATGGATGAAACCATTCAATTCCACCTGCTGCGTATGATAGATCCCCCTGTCGGGATTCTGTTTAAAAAAGAATTGCACCCGTTTATCCCTGCTGTAAAAGATATCCATACTGTCGGATGTGGTCCGGTCAAACGGCATATCCGCGGAAAAATGCTGTAACATCAGTCTCGACCGGTACCAGGTTCCTCCTTTGGCCGAAACAACAGGCTTCCCGTTGTACAACGCGATGCTGTCATTATACGCAAACACATTCAAAGCGGCTCCTTTTACAGATCGCAGCCAGTTTCGCAGGAGGGAATAATAACTGCTGTCATAACCGTAGTTACTATCTATAAAACTGATCCGCTTCAGCCTCGCGGGCAGGACAGAAAACCCCGCCAGGTATCCAAAAATGAAACTCCCTCCCCCGCTATGCCCGTTGAGGTAAATGCTTTTCTTTCTTCCCGCGGTTAAACCGGCGAGCGAGTCAATCAGTGCAGGAATGATATTTTTAAAATCGGGGTGTTTTTGTTTCCAGGAGGGCCAGCTCCTGTAATTATTCTCCAGGTAAATAACCACGTAGTTCTTTTTTTTATCCTGTTGCCGGATAAATGCCGTCTGTGCCCTGATATGCTGGATATCAAAATGCCAGTCGTCTCCCGGCTGCATTTTTTTTCCCATTGTTTGTTCCGTGGTATTGCCGTTGGGCAAAGCAAAGAAAACAACGACCGTCTCCCGACCCTTCCTGGTTTTGGCAGGAAGATCCATGGTCACTTTTATATCGCCATGGATCCGGAACGAATCGATATGGCCGGCTGAATCTTGCGCCCCGGCTTTAAGGAAGGGGAAAAACTGCAGGGCCAATAATAGCGGGAATGGCTGTCGCATGACCTGAAATTACTGTTTATTCCTGCTATCGGAGAGTATCTCATTTTGTATCTCACGCCGAGAGCGCAAAGTACGCAGAGACTATTAATCAACCACCTACTCTGCGATCCCGGCGCTCTCTGCGTGGAATAATTTCAAACTGAAACAGTGCCCGCTATCGTATTTTCCCCATAACGGAAATTTCCGGTTGCACAGGTAAAAAGTTGGTTATACTTTTGCAGTTCCACCGCTCGATCTCCCCTATCCTTTCTGAATATCCGTATTCCCAATCCTGGAAAACCTGATTACTGAATCAATATTGAAAATTTAAAATCAGGTTATGAAAAGAATTCGACTCATGCTGGAAGATGAAAACGTACAGGCCCGTCTTGTGATCGCCGGGTTTGTAATGATTTTTGCCTTACTGGCCATTTTCTTTTTCTGAGATCCCGTTATATCACCGGGAGGATAAACTCTGAGCTGCTATTTGCAGTACCTGTTCTGCTTCAATTTGTTCCATGCATTTGAAGTGGCCCAGGGGGCATTTGTTATATCCGATCTTGCTGCAGGGGCGGCACCAAAGCTTTCCTGCCTGTAAAATACGGGAAGGAACCAGGCCGGCCCCGTAGTAAGGGGTCATGCCAAAGGCGGGTACTGTATTTCCCCATAGTGAGATAACAGGCTTTTTATAGGCTGCCGCGATATGCATCAGCCCGGTGTCGTGGGTGATCACCAGTTTTGACCGGCGGATGAGATCGGCGCTTTCATTGATGCTGAACTTACCGCAGGCATTATAGATCTTCACAGGATCCGTTGCGGCGATCTCATCGCCTCTGACCCTGTCTTCCGGTCCTCCCAGCAGGATAAGCGGGTGATCCATTTTCGCGCAAAACTCTTTCCATTTATGCACGGGCCATTTCTTTGTGTTATGGGCGGCGCCGATCACACAGGCAATATAACCCGCGATATGGGAGGCGGGGATATCCCCTTTTTTTATTTCCTCGCCGGGGCTGATAAAATAATCCAGCCCCCTGCCGTCATTTTTCACCCCGAATGATTCCACTGTTTTCATGTACCGGTCAACGATATGCCGGCCGGGCAGCAGGTTTATTTTAAAAGCCGTGTACAAGTATTTTTGGATGTTCAGCTTGTAAAATGAAAAAGAATTTTTCTTCAGCGACTTCTTTACCCGGAATGTTTTGGCATTATGGTGAAGGTCGATGATATGATCATAGTCCTCGGTCAGCAGTTCCTCGATCATCAGCTCCCAGCTATGGGCCAGCACATGTACTTTATCGACATAAGGATTGTGTTCAACAACGGCCCTGAATTTGTCTTTCACCAGGAAATGTACTTCCGCGTCCGGTACCTGCTGTTTTAAACAGCGGATCACCGGTGTGGTCAAAACGATATCACCGATGGAGGAAAAACGTATGATCAGGAATTTGGCCATGGAAACGGTATTAAGGCATCATCTCTTCCACTTCCACATAGTTCAGGTCCTTGTTAAAGGTCTCTTTGGTAAATAATGCGGCGATCACGGTGATCAGCATGATGATGATGGCTGTGATCCATCCGGCGGTTACATAATCGGTTACATTCCGCAGCCCCTTGAAAAGCGGCAGGATAAGAATGGTCAGCATGCCCCTGACCATGTTCGGAATAGTGGTCGCGGCCGTTGACCGGAGATTGGTGCCAAACTGTTCGGCCCCCATCGTAACAAAGATGGCCCAGAACCCCGTTCCGAAACCAAGCCCGGCACAGATCCAGTACATCTGGCTGGCCGAACCACCCCATTGTAGGGTAAAAAACAACAACATGAAGAAGGCCGTGATCGCGTAAAACAGGTACAGCGCTTTTTTCCTGCTCCGGAACCACTGGCTAACAAAACCGATGAGGATATCACCTATAGAAATAGCGGCATAGGCATACATGATGGCCATACCGGCATCTATTTTCTCCCTGATGCCGAATTTCTCCCCGAATTCCTTGGAGAAAGTCACCAGCACCCCGATCACAAACCAGGTGGGAAGGCCAATGAGTATGCTGAGCACGTAGCGTTTGAGCCGTTCCCTGTTGCTGAACAGCATGAAAAAATTTCCCCGCCGTACGTTCAGCTTTTTCACTTCATGGAACATCCCCGATTCAAAAACAGATATACGCAACAACAGCAGCAGTAACCCGAGGCCGCCCCCGATAAAATAACAGGTGCGCCAGGGAAAATTCTCTTTCATGATAAAGGCCACCACCGCACCGGTGAGCCCGATTCCGGCGACAAAGGAAGTGGCAATACCTCTTTTTTCTTTGGAGATGAGTTCAGATACCAGCGTGATCCCTGCTCCGAGTTCCCCGGCAAGTCCCAAACCGGCAATGAACCGGATCATTTTGAATTGCTGGGGAGTTTCTACGAATCCGTTGGCGATATTGGCCAGTGAATAAAGTATGATGGAACCAAACAGTACACTCAGGCGGCCTTTCTTGTCCCCCATCACTCCCCAAATGATCCCTCCTATCAACAGGCCCGCCATCTGCCACATGATGATGCTCTCTCCCTGGGAAAGGACTTCCGTTTCATTCAGCCCGAGCGAACGAAGACTTGGCACCCGGGTGATGCTGAATAAAAGAAGGTCATAGATATCGACAAAATACCCCAACGCCGCCACGATAACGGGTACGGAAAGGATGCCGTAGGTTTTTTGCTGCTGCATGCGATTTATGAATTGCCTCCCGGCGGGCCGGGTATATCCGTTTTCTTTTTCCTGCCTGTGAACATTTTTATGATCACGGGGGCCGTTGTGACCACCACGATACCCAGCACGATTATCTCCAGGTGTTCTTTAAGGTCAAAACCAAACTGCTTGAGTACCCATTTCTGCAGGAAGAATCCGCCCAGCACCATCGTGGTCACCCAGGCGATACAACCGACCACATTGAAAAAATGAAATTTTTTCCTGTCCATTTCCACGATACCGGCCACAATTGGCGCGAAGGTCCGGATGAAAGGCAGGAACCTGGCGCCGATCACAGCAAGGCCTCCGTGTTTTTCGTAGAAGTCATGTGCCTGGTGCAGGTATCTTTTCTTAAAGAGCAGGCGGTCTTTCCAGTGGTACATGGCGGGTCCCACTTTTTTTCCTGTCCAGTAGCCAACCATGTTTCCGGCAATACCGCAAAGGGAGATCAGTCCCACCAGCACCAGCAGGTCCACCCAGTAAGAATAAGGATAATCAACCCCGAAATGCTGCAGGAACTGGTAACCCAGTCCGGGTTTTACCTCACCGGTTTTGGTTGTGATCTCATGCGCGAATATCCCGGTGACAAACAACAGGGAATCGCCGGGGAGGAAAAATCCCACAAACAATCCTGTTTCGGCAAATATCACAAACAACAACAACCATAACCCGCCGTTCTCTACGTACCATTGGGGCTGTAATAACTGGGTCCATTGAAAACCATCTATCAGGTACATCAGTTCCATTATATCCTCCTTTTTATTCCTCTAT